>NZ_JAJCGR010000020.1:0-73647 GCF_020553125.1 Blautia sp. MSK20_18 | reverse complement strand
GTATTTACAGGAATAGACGACATTGTTGTTTGATTTATATGTTGTGTTCATATTTATATTATACTATGGTTTATAAGACGCATTGGATAAAAAAAACACCGTCTCACAGACAGTGCACCTCATTTCATGCAACTGGCTACCATTTTACAGGCCCTATAGCTTTGCGTCCCAGACTTTCATCTGGTTTGCCGATCATCCTTATTAAGCTTTTATACGTATCCTAAAAAACTGGTTTTATTATACTACAGCGCTCTACTTTACACAAGAAAAAACATTACCGTTTTAACGCCTGAAAACACAAAAAAAGAGATTGCTCCAAAACAGAGAAAAATACTTTATCCCCACGAAAAAAAATCCCCGCTGTCTGACTGAAATCAGACAACAGGGATTTTTTTCAGATCATCCGATCGCTGCGATCACTTCTACCTCGCAGAGAACGTTCTTTGGCAGTGTCTTGACTGCAACACAGGAACGTGCAGGTTTATTTACGAAATATTTGGCATATACTTCATTAAATGCCGCAAAATCGTTCATATCTGCAAGGAAGCATACTGTCTTGATCGCATTCTCATAGCTGGAACCGGCAGCTTCCAGAACTGCTCCGAGATTCTTCATAACACGATCAGCCTGCTCCTCGATGGTTGTGCCAACTACCTCTCCAGTTGCCGGATCCACTGGGATCTGACCGGATGTGTAAAGCGTATCTCCATGGATGATTGCCTGGGAGTATGGTCCGATTGCTGCAGGTGCTTTGTCTGTATGTACTGTCTTCATAATAGAATTCCCCTTTCATGAACATTTCGGATACTTCTCTGGCGGAAATATCCATCAGGATCTTGCTCAGCTGTTTTTTATTCTAACTCACAGATCACCCCTGGTCAAGGTCCATATTCAGATAATTATAAACAATACCGGAAATATCCCGGATATGCGAAACTGCATCCCCAGGTTTACAGTCTTCTGACATCACACAGAGGATATATGTAGTCTTTTCTCCATATACAATGGCGATATCATGCTGGTCCGTATCCGTTTCTCCAGTCTTATTTGCAATTTCCACGGACACAGATATCCCGCTGGGGATCTTAGTAGTAACCTGCTGGTTCAGAAGCAGGTTCAGCATAGCCTCCGAAGCTTCTTTCGATACACATTCTCCTTTATAGATCCGGGAAAGAAGCTCTGCGCAGTCTTTTACGGAAGTGGTGTTCCTGCCACCGAGGCCGACGTCCTTTGAAGAGGACGGGCTTAAGATGTGCTGTACGGAAGTATCTGCAAATTTCTGTTCCGCAAGAAATCCATTTACAGCCTGTGCTCCGTCCTTAAAAACACCCGATGCTGTCTGCAGACGTACCAGCTCATTAAAGGATTCATTGTCACTGACTGTGATCATATTCCAGAGAAGGTCATTGACCTTTGTGGATACGGACGGATCTGTAACATCTTTTTTCATTTTTGCCGCTTCGTTCTGAAGGACTGCATCCATGTTGGCATAGGTCTGGGCCATGACAAACACTTTGATCAGACTGGCTGAGTACAGTGACTGACTGTTCTGTTCAAACTCCTGATCACTGGTTAGATCCTTTACATAAACGCTCCATGTACCCTCATAGGTTCCAAGAAGATCCGCAAGCCGTTTCTCAAGGCCATCCATTCCCAGATCTTTCGTCTCGACTTTTCCGGATTTATCCACGGAAAATCCCTCCGGAGTCTCTCCCTCTTCCTGGAGCAGAACGCCGTTTTCTCCGCCAAAATAATAATATCCGTCAAACATCTGTCCTGCAGCATTCATTTCCAGATAATGGATACCTGGATCTGTAACCATTTTTCCATATTCATCAAAATAATACAGCCCGTTGTATGTTGTTTTGTCCACCACCAGCTCATCCATATAACGTACCTGTGGAGAAGCGCTGAGTTTTCCCAGATTGTTTACCATATAACAGCCGTCAAAAGAAACTTCCTCACCGCTACCGTCTTTTGCCGGAGCCTTCAGATCGGTGATCTGGACCATATGCGAGTTTCCCGCTGTAAATTTACCGCTTTCGTCGTGATAATAATATCCATCAAAAACCGTTCCGTCGATCTCAAAATGATCAAAATAATACACTGCCGGAGTATTTTCTTTGGTTCCATCTTCATTCAGGCAGTAAAAGCCATTGCTTTTCAGAATATATTTCCCGCTTTCACCGGGAATTGGAAGTATCTGGGACTCCTCCGTAACAGAACCAAGGCTTCCCTGTGCCGTCTGCTGCACTGTTGTCGCAAAAACCGGCTGTGCGAGCATCACTGTGCTCAGACAAAATGCCAATGCTTTATATATTTTTTTTCGTCTCATATACTTCTTTCACTTTTCTTATGATCCTATTTTACAGTTTCTTGTCCTGATCCGGCATCCACACATTCCTCCAGTGATTTTCCAGATAAAGACTCTATAAGTATATCGGATTTCTCCGTTCTGTCAAGTAAACCTCTTCCAGAACGTCTCCACTGCACCTTCTACCGTATCCAGCCTGCAGCCTGTACGGTCCTGCCATTCCCTGGGAAAGATTTCCTGGTAATCCCGATCCCAGAAGCGGTCATCCAAAAGCAATATCACGCCTTTGTCCTCTTTTGTGCGGATCACGCGCCCGGCGGCCTGAAGCACCTTGTTCATACCCGGGTAGCGATATGCATAATCAAAACCACAGTGATTCTTTTTATCGTAATACTCTTTCAAGATCTCACGCTGACTGCCGATCTGGGGAAGTCCGGTTCCTACGATCACTGCCCCGATCAGACTTTCCCCTGTCAGATCAACACCCTCAGAAAAAATTCCTCCAAGGACACAGAACCCTACCAGGGTACCTTCCCGTTCCTGAAATTCCTCCAAAAATCCTTCCCGTTCCTGTTCTGTCATATCCGGCGTCTGACACACGCAGCGCACCCAGTCTACGGAAAATTCTTCCTCATAAACTTGCAGTACGTCTTCCATAAGACGATACGACGGAAAAAACACCATATAATTTCCCTGCCTCTGCCAGACACATCTGGCAATATATCCGGCGATCTTCCGGTATTCTGCACGATTTCTCCGGGTATACCGGCTGCTTACGTCGCTGCCGATAAGAATCCTGCGGTTTTCTTTTGGGAAAGGAGACTGCACATAAATCCCATAGGCATCACGGTCTGTTGTCAAAAGCTCCCGGTAATAGAGCATGGGAAACATTGTAGCTGAAAAGAAAATAGCACTTTTCCCTTTTTTCAGGTATTCTCCCAGATTTTCTGACGGGTTCACACAGAACAGCCTCAGACGAAATCCTTCTTTTGCGCTGTTTTCGGTATATACTACATAATTTTCATCTACCAGCTCTGAAACATTTAAAAAATCACGCACTATAAAATAAAATTCCAGTATTTCCCTGCGTAGTTCTTCTTCCAGTTCTTTTTCCTCCAGTATTTCTTCCAGTTCACCTGATATCGTAAGAAATGTGATCGGCAGTACTCCGGGATTGGGCAGCACCTGATACCCTTTTCCTGTTTCCGCAAGATTCTCTTCCAGTTCCATCATCTGGCGATTTGCTTTATCCAGTGTTCTGGCCAGTTTTGAAAACCTCTTTCTTATCTTCTTTCGAAGTGCTACCAGACTCTGACGGGAAATACCGGCACTGTACATCTCTCTGCCACGTTCTACCAGATTATGGGCCTCATCGATCAGAAAAATATGGTCCCCGGAAATATTTTCCCCGAAAAAACGTTTCAGATGAACATTGGGATCAAACACGTAATTATAATCACAGATGATCCCGTCTACCCAGATTGAAAGATCCAGACACATTTCAAAAGGGCACACCTGCCATTTTTCTGCATGAGCACGGATCACTTCTCTGGAATATACCTCTTCAGTGGTCCAGAGCTCATAAACCGCATCATTTACCCGGTCAAAATGCCCCTTTGCATAAGGACATTTCTCCGGTGTACATTCCGGAGTATCCTGAAAACACAGTTTTTCCTTTGCCGTGATCGCCGTTACCTTGAATTTCAGACCTTTTTCCCGCAGGATGTGAAATGCCTCCTGCGCCACAGTTCCTGTGATGGTTTTTGCGGTAAGATAAAAAAGTGTTTCACCTTTTCCCTCACCGATGGCGCGCACGGACGGAAAAATGGCAGACATGGTTTTTCCCACACCGGTAGGCGCCTGAACAAATAAGGTCTTCCCACTGGAAACCGTATGGTACACACCACTAACGATATCCCGCTGCCCTTCTCTGTATGGAAACGGAAACTGCAGATCCTTCATGGATGCATTTCTCTCTTTTTTCCAGTTAAGAGAATATGCGATCCATTTGTGATAGGCATCCAGAAGTTTCTGATACCAGCCTTTAAGCTCCTCTATGGAAAAATCCTCACGAAATCTCCTGGTTTCTTCCGTCTCAAGATGAGCGTAGGTCATCTGAATGTGGATTTCAGAAATCCCTTCTTTTTCTCCCCAGATCATTCCGTAACACATGGCCTGGGCACGGTGGACAGGTATTGGCATGTCCATTGCCTGGACATTTCCGTAAGTCCCCTTGATCTCATCAATATAAACGGCTCCGTCCTCTGTAAAGATCCCATCTGCACGGCCCTCGACCTGAATGACCACATCGTCGTATTCACTTTCTTTTTTCAGAGAAACCTCTGCCTGATAATCGCCCTTCATACTCCGCTGTATCTTGCGGTGAAGCCTTCCGCCTTTTAACATGGCTTCCTTATCTCCGGATGTCCCACTGCTGTTATCCAGATCTCCGCTCCTCAGTATAAATTCCACAAGATTTCTGACAGAAATCCGCACTCTTGGTTTTTCCATATTTTCACTCCCGGCAGCTACCGGAATTCCAGTCCGGCAGCTATTCTTTTTCCATGCTATACCAGGATTATACCATAAAATATGATTCGAAAGCTTCCCATAATAAAAAGGACGCATGTTCTGCTTTTCTTCTCATGAACTGCGCCCTTTTATCACCGTTTTTCTTTATTCATATTTCTCAACCTGCTGCATACTTGGAAAGAACACGATTAAAATCCTCATCCTCTCCGTAACACTTTACTGTCAGAGTCTTTGTCAGATCCAGACTCAAAAGTCCGAGGATCGACTTTGCATCAATGATAATACGGTTATAAAATACATCAATATCAAAATTACATCTGCTGGCTGCATTGACAAACTCCTGTGCACTTTTTTCATCCAGTTTGATCTGTTTCTCCATAGCTGACCGCCTGCCTTTCTGATTTTTTCATATTTCAGTTTTACACAAAAGTTAAGTTTTTGTCAATACTGTTTATTTCATATCAAACTTTTTTCGACACAATGTACAATATCTTTGTCTTTCCTTTGGAAATCCTGTTGAATTTGATTGTATTATTTTTAGATAAATCTTGGATTTTTTCCAAAAAAATCCGCCGCAGGACGGTATGTTACACGTACTGCGGCGGTTTTAAATAAATCGGATATTCGGAATCCGCTTCGCTACTTCCTCATAAACAAAATCCGTTTCCGGATTTATATCAATCGGATATTCGAAATCCGCTTCGCTACTTTCTCATAAACAAAATCCGTTTCCGGATTTTGTTTATATCCGTGTCAGAACAAAAATATCGTAGATTGCTCTGACTGCTTTTTCGAAATCACGATTCTCTACACCGATGATGATATTCAGCTCACTGGAACCCTGGTCGATCATTTTTACGTTTACATTTGCATGGGCAAGAGCAGAGAAGATCCTTCCTGCAGTGCCTCTCTGGGATTTCATTCCACGACCAACAACTGCGATCAGTGCAAGGTCAGATTCCATCTCCACAAAATCAGGCTGCACCAGACGGTGGATACCTGCGATAACCTGCTGCTCTTTCTCCTCAAATTCGTCCTGATGAACATATACAGTCATAGTATCGATTCCGGATGGTACATGCTCAAAGCTGATCCCCTGATCTTCAAATACCTGAAGTACCTTGCGTCCGAACCCGATCTCACTGTTCATCATGGATTTCTCGATATTAATAGAGCAGAAACCTTTCTTTCCGGCGATACCGGTAATAGTAAATTTCGGCTTCTTACAGGTGCTCTCTACGATCAGAGTACCTTTATCCTCCGGGCTGTTTGTGTTACGGATATTGATTGGAATTCCCTCTTTACGAACCGGGAAAATGGCATCCTCATGAAGAACAGTAGCTCCCATGTAGGAAAGCTCACGAAGCTCTCTGTATGTGATTGCCTCGATAGGCTCCGGATTGTGAACGATACGCGGATCTGTTACAAGAAAACCGGAAACGTCCGTCCAGTTCTCATAAATATCTGCATGGATAGCTTTTGCAACCAGGGAACCTGTCACATCAGAACCACCTCTGGAAAATGTCTTTACTGTGCCATCTGCACATGCGCCGTAAAATCCCGGAATAACCGCATGCTGGGATTTGCTGAGTTTTTTGGAAAGGAGTTTATTGGTCTCCTCCGCTTCCAGATTACCAGCTTTATCAAAACGGATCACAGAAGCTGCATCCACAAAATCATATCCAAGATATGCAGCCATGATCTTACCATTGAGGAACTCTCCTCTGGATGCCGCATACTGGATTCCTGCCTGTGCACGGAAATCCTCATCGATCTTCTTGAACTCCTCCTCAAGAGAAAGGCTCAGTCCGAGTCCCTTGATGATCTCATAATATCGCGCCTTGATTGCATTGATCTTCTCAGTGATATCCTCCCCTTTGGATGCTGCGTCATAACATCCATAAAGCATATCCGTCACTTTGATATCCTCGTCAAATCTCTTTCCCGGAGCTGACGGAACTACATAACGGCGGCTCTCATCACTGCGGATGATATCGCCCACTTTCTGGAACTGCTCCGCATTTGCAAGAGAACTTCCACCGAATTTTACAACTTTTTTCATGATAACACCTCTCACCTGTAATTTCGACTTCCAGCGCCGCCTTTTCACCATTCACTGCAACGCTTTACCACAGAAACCTACGGCTATTTTATTGAATAATTTGTAATTTTGCAAGCATTTCCGTAACATTTCTGCAAAAAAAGTCAAATTATACAAGAGAAAAGTATCTCCTGACCTGTTTCTTATGCACAGTACTGCTTCAGAATGTTCTCGAGAGCTGCAGCGCTGCTTGTGTGACAGCGGCATACCGGAATGGATTTTTTCTTTGCTTCTTCTACTGCGCAGTTTACCATTTTGTGGGAAACGGTACTGGTGAACAGGATCATCAGATCCGGCACCCCGATCTTTTTCTTCATGGCTCCTTTTTCCTTGGCAAAAACTTTCGCCTTGCATCCGAAGCCTTTGCAGATATCCTCATACTGACATACCATTCTTTCATTACCGCCTACAATTACAACGCTCATAATTCACTCTCCTTTGATCTCTGAACTTTTATATGACTGTTTCAAGGTTATTTTAAGCTAACTTCACTTTTAAAATATTGAGTTAGCACTTGCTAACTCACTTATTATAATACCATCTCACAAAAAGTTTGTCAAAGGTAATTTTAAATTCTGTCTGATTTTTTATATCCTGTGATCTCACATACTGTAAGTATGCCGTTTTTTACCTGAAAATGAACATCCATTCCTGCAAAAGGCATTCCGTATATCCTCTCCGGATCTTTCTGGTAGGCAGGCCTCGGATCCTCTCTGAGCACGCCTTCCAACGCAGTAAGCTTATCCTCCGGAATCCTTGCCTTCCATTCTTCCGGGATCTCTACCTGCAGAAAATGCTGCTCCACCTTCGTCGCAAAGCCGCCCAGCGCTTCCGGATGGCAGTCTGCCACAGGCAGATATGGCTTGATATCATAGATGGGGGTTCCGTCCATCAGGTCCGCACCGGATACGATCAGTACAGGAGCTTCTTTGCTTTCCAGATCGATCTTTTCAAGCTTCACACAGGATAAGCCTACAGGATTGGGACGGAAGGGCGATCTGGTGGCAAATACGCCCATCCTTTCATTTCCGCCCAGGCGTGGCGGACGTACTGTAGGGGACCAGTTCTCACGGATCGACTGTGAAAACTCCCACAGCAGCCAGATATGCGAAAAATCTTCCAGTCCTTTTACCGCTTCCCGTACCCGGTATTCCGGTTCAAAAACAATACAGGCTGTCAGTTCTTCCACTCGACCGCTCTGACGCGGGATTCCGAATTTTGTCGGAAAATCACTTCTGATCCTTGCGATTATCTTCATATCCCTATTCTCCCTTTCACTTGCCAGATATACACCTCATGCGCCTGTTACATAATTCTGCTTTCAATGACTGTCATGTCATTTCCGTCAGATCCTCTTGTAGGCAACACAGTTTTTTTGCCGCTTGGCCTGATAGAGAAGCCTGTCCGCTTCCATCACTCCATCTCTGACCTTACAGCTTCCATATACACCTCCCACGCTCATGGAAAGCCGGATTTCTTTGTATTCCGGCACATCTGCCATTGCGATCTCTTCCCGGATATCTTCCAGCTTCTGCTGAAATACCTTTTCCGGGATTTCTTCAAACATCAGAAGAAATTCGTCTCCTCCATAACGCAGTACCACGTCATCTGCCCGCACATGCTCAAAGATCATTCTGACAATGGTACAAAGCGCCGCATCTCCAGCTACATGGCCATAGCTGTCATTGATCTGTTTAAAATTGTCCACGTCGATCATAGCTATAGCCCCCATCTTATCCAGGGATTTCAGCTGTTCCTCAAAATATCTCCGGTTTCTGGCACCAGTCAGCGGATCTTCATATAATTCCCGGTTGAATCTGCTGATCTTATCGATCAGAGATCCGCTTCCATAAGCTCCCAGAAAGATCTTATCCGTCATTTTAAAGACCATTTCCATGACAAGAGGTGTCCCGTCTATAACCACATATTTGGCGATTACCTGATAAATGTCATCATTGACGAACTCAAATTTCGTCATTTTGTTTTTACGGGCAAAAACTTTGGCAGAAATACAGTTCTCACATCTTCTGCCTTTATTCCACACTGCAAAGCATTTATGTTCTGCTTCATAAGAGCAATCGTCTAAGCCAATATTTACCGGAGCTGTACGGCTGACATCCACCAGTCTTACAATGTCAAAAACCGTCTTCAGCATTTCTATTTCCATATTTACTTCCCGGGCAGTCATAAATACACCCTTATCTTTATCCATAGTATTTTCCTGCGTTTCTGAAATATTATATACATTCATGATAACATATTGCACATCAATTCACAATTGTATTTCATCGTCGTTTATGCTATTGTATAGTGTATAAGAAGTAATATTTTTATCAGGAGGTTTCATATGGCACAGAGACGTACAAAGATAGAAGTACTCAATGAGAAAATTTCCAAAGTAGATTCCAAGATTGCTGCCTGCACCGAAAAGATAGCAGCGCTGGAGGATGAAAAAACTGCACTGGCAGCTCAGCTGGATGAGATCCGCAAAGCTGAAAAAAAGGCAAAGGAAGCTGCTGAACTGAAACGTCTGCTCAAGCTGATGCACAAAAAAGACATTTCCGTAGAAGATCTAGAAGCCATGATCTCCAGGGAAGCCTGAAACAGATCCTCAGCAAACAAAAAACCGGTTTACGAAGAATTTTTTCTTCCAAACCGGTTTTTTTTGCGATCTTTCTATGATACGATCTGTATATTTCTGCAATCTTTATATTCTTTGGAACAGCTTTCCGTCAGGATCACTGCTCCGTCAAATGAAAAGAACGTCACCGCACTGATCTGTCCGAATTTGGAGCTGTCAGACACTACGTACTTTTCCAGACACTGCTCCATGGCGGTTCGCTTTACCAGTGCTTCATTGGATTCCGGCGTGGTAAAGCCTTCTCTCTGAGTCATCCCGTTGGTCCCGAAAAAGCCCTTTGTAAAATGATAATTCTTCAGCATCTGCATGGCCTGACTTCCGATCACAGCTTCCGTAGATCCCTTCAGTTCTCCGCCGATCAGCAGCACACGGACTCCCATCTGAGCCAGAGCCCTGGCATGGGAAACACCATTGGTGACAAAAGTCGCCCCGGAGCCTTCCAGATGCTCCAGCATATATCCGGTAGTCGTTCCCGCATCCAGATACACAAAATCTTCCGGACGGATCAGAGCTGCCGCATAGGCTGCGATCTTCTTTTTTTCTTCAATATTCAGCTCAACTTTCTGGGCTACGGTAGGCTCATAGGCATTGACAGTATGTTCCAGTGCCACCGCACCGCCAAAAACCCTGGTCAGCTTCCCCGCCTTGTAAAGCGCCGTGATGTCTCTGCGGACCGTAGATTCCGATGCATCCAGGATATCTTTCAGTTCTGTTACCGTAACACTGTTTTTTTCTCTGAGAAGGTCGAGTATGATCTCGTATCTCTGCTCCGTCAGCATTCCTTTTCCTCCTTCAAAAAAGACATCCCGATCGACCGGACCGGGATGCCTTCTGTTCACTCATTCTGAGATTACAGGTTCTCCTGCATGAATTTGCTTACTGCCTCGTATGCTGCATCCTCATCTGCACCATCGAATGTAAAGGTAACCTCATGTCCCTTCTTTACGCCAAGTCCCATAAGTGCAAGAAGCTTTCTGCACTCTACAGTCTTGCCGTCCTTCTCGATAGTGATCTTGGACTCGAAACCTTTTACAAGCTTCACAAGCTCTCCGGCCGGACGTGCATGGATTCCTTCGTTATCTGTTACCACATACTTGAATTCTTTCATTTCTTTATCCTCCAGTTTTTTATTTTAATTTAAAAAAATTTAAGCAACTTTTTTCTTCAGTACCCCGAGAAGTACAGCTGAGATCAGAGTTCCCACAACCAGTGCGACCAGATACATCATTGCATTACCTACAACCGGGAATACGAAGATTCCGCCATGTGGTGCCATCAGTGTACAGTTGAAGAACATGGAGATCGCTCCAGCTGCTGCGGAACCGACGATACAGGACGGAAGTACATGGACCGGGTCAGATGCCGCAAAAGGAATCGCACCTTCTGTGATAAATGCAAGTCCCATAATAAAGTTGGTCGGTCCTGCCTCACGCTCTTCTTTTGTAAATTTGTCTTTAAACAGCAGGGATGCGAGTGCGATGGCACACGGAGGAGTCATACCTCCCACCATAACTGCTGCCATAATGTCATAGTTGCCTGCCGCAATAGCTGCTGTACCAAATACATATGCTGCTTTGTTGAACGGGCCGCCCATATCAATGGCCATCATACCACCAAGAACCAACCCTAAAATTACTTTACTTGAATTTCCCATGCCTGTCAAGGCATTATTTAATCCTGTATTGATACCGCCCATGATCGGCTCTACAACGAAGGTCATACAGAGTCCCATAAGAAGGACACCAACAACCGGATAGATCAGTACAGGCGCTATTTTTTCCAGTGCTTCCGGAAGCTTATCACAAACCTTACGAAGTCCAAGGATCAGATATCCTGCAAGGAAGCCTGCAAGAAGTGCTCCGAGGAAACCGGATTTTCCGTTTGCCGCGATCATACCGCCCACAAGTCCAACTGCAAGTGCCGGTCTGTCACCGATGGCCATTGCAATAAATCCGGCCAGGATCGGAAGCATGAAACCAAATGCGGTTCCACCAATGTTTTTCAGAACAGCCGCTACCGGTGTGATGGTACCAAAGTTTGCTCTCTGGTCTGCAGGAAGGGAACTCAAATCTACACTTAAACCATCGATCAAGAATGCTAGAGCGATCAGGATACCACCGCCTACAACCAGTGGAAGCATATGAGATACCCCGTTCATCAGCTGCATATAGATCTTGTGGCCTGCTCCGCCGCCTGCTTTTGCATTTGAGGAAGAGCTCTGACTGCCTGCTGCTGCATGATATACCGGAACATCTCCGGAAATCGCACGTTCAACAAGCTGGTCCGCTTTGCTGATTCCATCCGAAACCTGACATTCGATGACTTTCTTTCCATCGAAACGATCCATGGGAACCTTGGCATCTGCAGCTACAATGATGCAGTCTGCCTCCCGGATCTCTTGATCCGTAAGTACATTTTTTGCTCCACCGGAGCCTCGTGTCTCTATTTTAATGAAACAGTCTTTCGCCTTCGCTGCTTTTTCCAGTCCCTCTGCTGCCATGTAGGTGTGGGCAATACCTGTGGGGCAAGAAGTAACTGCCAGCAGTTTAGCTCTGGCTCCTTCGGAACTTCCTGTATCTGCCAGTCTTTCATCAATATCTTTTTTCTCCTCATCGGCCTTGTCAATGATCTCCATAAATTCATCTACAGAACCTGCGTTGCGTAAGGATTCTGTAAAATTATCATCCATCAGCATTACGGAAAGCTTGCTGAGTACATCAAGATGAATGTTATCTTCTGTATTCGGTGCTGCGATCAGGAAAAGAAGGGTAACCGGCTCATCATCCAGTGCCTCAAATTCCACGCCGTTTTTTACTACCATGGCAGCAAGTCCCGGTTTCTTTACCGCATCACATTTTCCATGAGGAATAGCGATTCCCTCACCGATTCCTGTCGTACTTTCTTCCTCTCTTAAATACACCTGTTTCCGATAAGCTTCCCTGTCGCTGATCTTTTCACTTTTTACCATAAGATCTACGGCCATGTCCAGAGCTTCAGATTTCGTCTTCGGTGCAGCATCCAGTGATATGCTTCGTTTGTCAAGCAGATCTGTGATTCTCATCTTCCCTTCTCCTTTCTTCTTTACCCCTCTGTTACCTGTTCATATACTGCCTGAACTTCTTCCCTTGTGGCAAGATTTTCAGAAAATGCACTTGCACTTCCTGCGGAAATTCCCATATGGAATGCATATTCGTGATCCTGTTTTTCCATCCAGCCTGCCATAAAGCCTGCTACCATGGAATCTCCGGCTCCTACGCCGTTTACCAGTGTTCCTTTCGGCGCCGGTTTCTCAAACACCTGACCGTTTTCTGCTACCAGGACAGCTCCCTCACCGGCCATTGAGACCAGCACGTTTCTGGCTCCTTTTTCCTGGAGCTTCTTTCCGTAAGGGATCACATCCTGACGGTTCTTAAGCTCTACGCCGAAGATTTCTCCAAGCTCATGGTTATTGGGCTTCACCAGGAACGGATGATACTTCAGGACATTTACAAGAAGATCTCTCGTTGCATCCACAACGATCATCACGCCTTTTCCGTCCAGTCTCGCCATGATCTTCTCATACATATCATCCGGCATAGATGAAGGAATACTTCCTGCCAGAAAAAGCACATCTCCCTCTTTCAGTGTGTCAAGCTTCTTCATCAGCTCCTGAACCTTTTCAGCGCTGATCTCCGGTCCCATTCCGTTGATCTCAGTTCCATCAATAGATTTCAGCTTCAGGTTGATCCTTGAAACGCCTTCCGGGATCCTGATAAAATCAGATCTCACTCCCATCTCCTCAAGCTTTCTTACAATCTCATCTCCGACGAATCCTGCCATGAAACCAAGTGCTGTATTCTCGATTCCAAGATTCATCAGCACGGTGGAAACGTTGATTCCCTTTCCGCCCGGAAGCATCAGCTCAGAGCTTGTTCGGTTGGTAAGTCCGAGTTTAAAATCCTCCACGGAAACGATATAGTCCAGAGACGGATTAAAAGTAACTGTGCAGATCATTTTTTCTCCTCCCATATCTTTTATCCTGCGGTTTTTGACCGCTTTTTGTTGTTTTTCATTTGTTGAACTCAGTATACTTCCAAATTCATTCAAAGTCAATCAAATTACTTCACAAAATTCATGAACGTTTTTGGTTGAGTTTGCACAAAAAACGTGCATCAACCTTAGCTTTCCCTGGTTAATGCACGTTTATCCCTGACTGTATTGGTCACTTTCATTCAAATTTCATCACCTTTCCTGAATGTGATAGTTTCGCAATAACATTTATCTGATTTGTTTCTTATTCGCAGTATCTCTGACCATCTTCCGATATCTTCTCATCAGCTCCCTTGTCACTTTGTCTTCCTCAAACTGGATTCCTCCGATCTGACGCACCGGCATGATTCCCATCAGGGAATTGGTGACAAAGCATTCCTCATACCATTTAAGATCCTGAACATAGATATAGGTTTCTTCCACCTCTTCCGTGTCACAGAGATATTCACGGAGGATTCCCGGGAGAAGTCCGCAGCTGACTTTTGGTGTATAGATCATGCCATTTCGCACAAAGAATACATTACTTACTGTCCCTTCCGATATCTGTTTCTTTGTATTCAGAAACAACCGTTCATCCATTCCTGCTGCTGTAGCATTACGTTTTTCCAGGATACAATCTCCGTAATTCATGGTTTTGTGATATACAAGAGGTGATGTTTCATTTCGTTTTACCTTGCTGACATCCATGATAAAGCCTTTTTCATAATTCTCCGGCGTATAATGATTGGCACGAAGAGAATACACTGCATTTTCCTTTGTAAGCATAAGCTTCAGCGCACAGTGTTCCAGTCCGCCAAATTCTTTCTGCACCTCCGGGCGTTTTTTTTGTTCTTCCAGATATTCTTCGATCCTCCCGGCTGTGATCCCACGCACTGCCGGATCACCCAGCTTCAGGAAATCTGCCGCTCGTTCCAGTCTTTTCAGATGCTTTTCCAGAAGTATGGGGGTTCCCTTTTCTATTCCTATGGTCTCAAATGCTCCCAGACCGAACTGAAAACATTCATCTAAGGTTATGTTGTTCATTTCCTTTGACCTCCTTATGAAGTGTCCCTGTCAGATTCTCTGATCTGTCCACAGAGCCTTTCACTTTTACCGTTCTGTATGTTTCTCTACTGCAGCGCATCCAGGATCGCTTTCGCCTTCTGCAGAGTCTCCTCGTACTCAAATTCCAGATCTGACTCTGCTGTGATCCCGCCGCCAACGCCAAGGTGATATTTTCCGTTTTTATGAAGAGCTGTACGGATCACGATGTTGAAATCGCAGCTTCCGTCCAGTGTCAGATAGCCGATAGAACCTGTATAAAGATTTCGCTTGCCGTGTTCCAGCTCGTCAATGATCTCCATGGCACGGTATTTCGGCGCACCGGTAATAGAACCGCCGGGGAATGCAGCCTCCAGAAGATCCATAACATTTTTTCCGTCTTCCAGTTCTCCTTCAATATCCGATACCAGATGAAAAACCGTAGCGTATGCTTCCACTGTAAAAAGCTCGGTTACCTTCACGCTTCCCGGTGTACACACCCGGTTCAGATCATTTCGCTCCAGGTCTACGATCATAAGAAGTTCACTCTTATCTTTTCCGGAATCCTGAAGCTCCCGATGGAGCATTTCATCTTCCTCAGATGTTACGCCACGTTTTCTTGTTCCCTTTATAGGACGGGTATTTACATGACGGTCTTTCATCTTCAGAAAACGTTCCGGAGATGCACAGACGATCTGATAATCTCCGAAATCCAGATATCCGCCGAAAGGAGACGGATTATTTTTCCGAAGATCATAAAAAACATCCAGAGGTGGTTTTTCGCTTTCAATGGTCAACTGCTGCGTCATATTGGCAATATAGATATCGCCCTCTATAATATAGCGGATCATCCGGTCTACTGCCTGTTTGTATTCTTCTTTCTCAAAGTTGGGATGAACCTGGATCCTGAATTTCTCACGGTGAGAATTTTCCGTGACCATCCTGTTTCCGGATTCCTTTTTTTCCCCTGTTTCCGATCCTTCCTGTTTCCCCGCCTCTGTAAATTCCCGGATTGCTTTTTCCATCGCTCCGATTTCTGTTGTAGCGTCTGCACTGATTCCGTTTGACACAAGATAGGTTCTTTTTTCCTGACAGTCTTCTATGATAAAACAGTCATAAAACGTCAGAACTGCCTCCGGAACAGTCACAAGATCCTTTTCTCCGGATGATACTCCCATCTGTTTTCTTCCGTAATCATAGGAAAAATATCCTACTGCGCCGGATACGATGGGAAGTCCGCTGCTATTTTTGTCCTCATGGGTATTTAAATATTCCCGCATATAGTCTTCAAAGGTTGTTTCTGTTTCCGGCCTTCCGTTGATGGTAAAGGTCTCTCCGTCCTTTACCAGCTTCAGATACGGGCATCTTCCGATCACAGAATAATGTCCCAGCTCATTGACAAGGGAGGAATCCAGAAATGCTGCTCCGGGTTCCCTCTCGTAGATCCGGAAAATGTCCGCTGCAGGGATGTATGGGGTCAGTTCTTTTATTCTTCGCTGATTTTTGTACATATTTTTACTCCTCCTTCTGAAAATCCTCCGCGATCCTGCAAAAATTCTCAAGAAGCTCATGTCCATATTCCGTACGAACGGCTTCCGGATGGAATTGCACACCGTAGATAGGCAATGCTTTATGGGAAATTCCCATAACAGCACCATCATCAGAAAGCGCATCCACCTGATACTCCTCCGGGATGCTGTCTTCCCGAACAATCAGGGAATGGTATCTTGTCACCTTATATTTCTCCGGCAGGCCTGCAAACACTCCTGTTCCGTGGTTGTGGATCTCTGTTACTTTTCCGTGCATGGGACACACGCCCTTTTCCACTACTGCTCCCGCACAGTGGCCAATCACCTGATGTCCCAGACAGACACCAAGAACAGGAATCCTTCCCTGAAATCTTTTTACGGTATCTACGCAGAACTTCGCATCCCAGGGACGCTTCGGTCCCGGAGAAAGGATGATTCCTTCCGGGTTCAGCTCTTCCAACTCCTCCAGGGTGATCTCATCGCAGCGTCTGACCAGGATCTCTCTTCCAAGCTCCTGAAAATATGCCTTGAGATTATAAACAAATGAATCGAAATTATCGATCATCACATACATGCTTTTTTCCTCCATATCAAGCAGATATTTAAGACTCTCTTTATCGTCTGCTCACAAAAAAAGGGATAACGACGGCATGCCAAAAAGACATGCACAGTCGTTATCCCCTTGCGGTCCGTAATCTGTACGTTCTAATATAAATTGTACTGCTGATTATTTCTGTTTCTTGGTTTCCTCATAATGATGGATGTCTGCCAGTACAGCGTTTACATCAAGTCCGTGTACCATACATGCCTCCTCAAGAGACTCACCGATAGAAGACGGACAGCCGATACAGTGCATTCCTTCCTGCATAAGAATGTATGCAATCTTCTCATCGTATGCAAGCATCTCGCCCATTGTTGTTTCCTTTGTGATTTCCATGATCTATATTCTCCCTTCTGGATCTGTAATCTTACCCGGAATCCCGGTTTCCTGGTTTTTTCCGCAGTTATAATATCATTATAACTGTATCTTCCATAATTGCAAGCCTAAATTTATTCTTTTCATTTTCTGTATTATACCCACTCAGGCAGCAGTTTCCTTTTTTCCCCTGCTCCACTTTTTCATCACATAAATATAATACGGGATCAGAGGGATCAGCGCTGCGATCCATGCGGCAGGATCTGCCAGACATACACCTGCAAAACTTGTTTTTCCTGCAATAAACATAACGATCGCACTTCTTGCCGCCAGTTCAAACACACCGCCCAGCATGGGAACCAAGCCATATCCCAGTCCCTGAAGTCCGTTTCTGTAGAGGAAGATACTTCCAAGGAACGGATATGCCCAGAATACCGTATGAAAATAAGTAACAGAAACATTAATAACATCCGTCTGGGACTTGTCAATAAATAACCAGGTCATGTACTTTCCGAAAAAGAACATTATGATCATAGTGATCACACTCCAGATCAGGACCATGATCTGGGTATATTTCATTCCTGCTTTTACACGGTCCATCTTTCCGGCGCCCCGGTTCTGTCCTACATAGGTTGCCATCGTCGCACCAAAAGCTACAAATACCGTTGCAATGATATTCTGTATTTTTCCCGCAGCGGAAAATCCTGCCATATATACAGAACCGTAAATATTTACCGCACCCTGCACAATAATGGTTCCGATCGCTGTGATGGAAAACTGAAGTCCCATGGGAATACCAAGGGCCAGCAGATAACGGAAGCTGGTAAAAGAAACTTCAAAGTTTTCTTTCTTCAGATGCAGGATCGGGAACTTTTTGATAATATAGATCAGGCAGCAGACTGCGGAAATTGCCTGCGCGATAACCGTAGCATAGGCACAGCCTTCCACTCCCATCCCGATTTTTACAATAAACAGAATATCCAGGAACACATTGATCACTGCCGAAATGATCAGAAAATACAGCGGAGATTTTGAATCTCCAAGTGCACGGAGAAACGCTGCCAGTGAATTATATGCCGCTGTTACAATCAGGCCTGCATAAATAATTCCCATATATCCCTTCACAGATCCCATCAGATCCTCCGGTGAATTCATCAGCCGCAGAATCGGTTCATTCAAAGCCTCAAAGCCAATGGTCATCACAATGGCAAAGGCTGCTGCCAGATAAATGGACATAGCTACGTAATGACGCATCTTATCATATTGCTTCGCCCCGAACCACTGGGATACCAGAATGGCAAAGCCACTGCTCAGTCCGTTAAGCCATCCGGTAACAAAAAACATCAGTGAACCGGTGCTTCCGATTGCAGCCAGCGCATCTACTCCCAGGAACTGCCCCGCAACAATGGAATCCGCAATGTTATAAAACTGCTGAAAAATATTTCCGAGACACATGGGAATCATAAAGCGGATGATCAGGCTCACCGGATTTCCCACGGTCATATCATTGGTCTTGTCCTTTGTCAATTTCAGTCCAACTCCTTTTCCACAAATATAACTATCTTTTATTTTTTAAAAACAATCAATTTACTGATCACATAATTCAATACGATCACAACCACCTGAGCAACAAGTTTCACTGCCATGCTGTTAAATCCAAGCCAGGTGATAAATACCGCAAGGATTGCTTCCTCCACAATCAGAGTAAAGAGCCGTCCTCCGAAAAACGAAGCCATCTGCTTTAAAAATCCGGCGGCGGAATCCACCTGCCCATCGAATACCCATGTCCTGTTTGTAAAATACTGGAACAGTACGCAGACCACCCAGCAGATCACATTGGCAATCAGCGCATTCATGCCCAGGCCCTTATCCAGCCATGCATACAATGCAATGTTCAGAAAAAATGTGAGCCCTCCAAAGAACAGATACATCAGAACTTCCTTATGTTTCTTATAAAAAGGTTCAAATATATTCAGCACCGGAAGATGCATCAGTTTATCAAAAATGTCCTTCTTTTCCTCCACATCCATACCCTTTCTCCTATTCAGTTTAAGCCGTAGCTTTATCATATGTAAACTTATATAACATAGCAAAAAAAATCCCGAATGTCAACGCATTCCAGGATTTTTCTGTTTCTGTATTTGTATCAGAACTGCTCTTTCACTCTTCACTCAGGCCTTCACAGCCCAGCGCATCTTCGTGGATCTGGCGCGCCCATTCTGTGCACATTCCTGTGCGGAAGGACGGATCACATCTTTTGAATAGTCGGAATAGATGCCGTCTTTATAACCCTGCTTTAAGGCTTTCTTTACCAGCTTGTCCTCTCCGGAATGGAAGGTAAGGATTGCTACACGGCCGCCTGGCTTCAGCGCTCCGGGAAGTTTTTCCATAAAATCATAGAGGACCTCGAATTCCCGGTTCACATCAATACGCAGTGCCTGGAAAACTCTCTGGCATGTTTTTTTCACCGTGTCTTTCCTCTCTTTTTCAGGAAGGAAGGACAATGTCTTCTCAATGACTTCACGAAGCTTCGTAGTGGTATCTATGTGGTTTCCTCTTCGGATCTCATCTGTGATGGCCTTCGCGATCTCCTCACAGTACGGCTCATCGGAATTCTCATCCAGCATTCCGGCAAGCTCTTCTCTTGAAATGGTATCCAGACGCTGTGCTGCGCTGATTCCGGTTTCCTGGTTCAGCCTTAAATCCAGAGGACCATCCACCTTAAAGGAAAACCCTCTCTTGGGATTGTCGATCTGCATAGAAGACACCCCAAGATCCGCAAGGATAAAATCAAAGCCTCCAACTTCCTCTGCGATCTCATCAATGGTGCAGAAATTCTGGAGTTTAATTGTCAGGATATCTTCTCCGAATCCCTGCTCTGCCAGACGTTTTCTTGTCTTGGCAGATTCTTCCGGGTCCACATCCGTGGCGTACATGTGTCCCTGACCTCTCAGACATTCCAGCATGGCCTTTGTATGCCCACCGTAACCAAGTGTAGCATCAAATCCAACCTGTCCCGGCCTGATCTCCAAAAAATCAATGATCTCTTTTACCATAATGGAAATATGCATTCCAGCCGGTGTGTTTCCCTTGCTGATCACATGTTCAATGGTATCCTTATACTTTTCAGGCTGAAGCTCTTTATATTTCTCCTCGAATTTCTTCGGATATTTTCCTTTATATCGTACACGTCTCTTATGAGGTGTCTGTGATTCCTGATTCATAAAATTCTCCTTATCCTCCGGCTTTATCTGCCCTGTTTCTTTCATGATACCATGAATCCTATTTTTCGTAAACCGTCGGAATACTTCAAAAAATATCATAAAGAAAAAAAACCTCTGACAATCTGTATTTCTACAGACTGCCAGAAGCTTTATATATGCTCAGACTGAAACTTCAGCCTGAAATGTATTCTTACTTATGCGTTCTTCTTAGCGATTGCTGCCTGTGCTGCTGCAAGACGAGCGATCGGTACACGGAACGGTGAGCAGGATACATAGTCAAGTCCGATCTCGTTGCAGAACTCTACGGAAGACGGATCTCCACCGTGCTCACCGCAGATACCTACGTGAAGTTTCGGGTTAACCGGTTTTCCAAGCTGGATTGCCATCTTCATGAGTTTACCAACGCCAACCTGATCAAGTTTAGCAAATGGATCGTTCTCGAAGATCTTAGCATCATAGTATGCGTTAAGGAACTTACCAGCGTCATCACGGGAGAATCCGTATGTCATCTGTGTAAGGTCGTTTGTACCGAAGCAGAAGAAGTCAGCCTCTTTAGCGATATCATCAGCTGTAAGAGCAGCTCTCGGGATCTCGATCATAGTACCAACCTCGTACTCAAGGTCAGAACCTGCTGCTTTGATCTCAGCATCTGCTGTCTCTACAACGAATTTCTTAACATATTTAAGCTCTTTGATGTCACCAACAAGCGGAATCATGATCTCCGGTTTGATGTTCCAATCCGGATGATTCTTCTTAACGTTGATAGCTGCGCGGATAACAGCGCTTGTCTGCATCTTAGCAATCTCTGGATAAGTAACAGCAAGACGGCATCCACGATGTCCCATCATCGGGTTGAACTCGTGAAGGGAAGCGATGATTGTCTTGATCTGCTCTACAGTCTTGCCCTGAGCATCAGCCAGTTTCTTGATGTCCTCTTCCTCTGTAGGAACGAACTCATGAAGTGGCGGATCAAGGAAACGAATTGTTACAGGATTTCCTTCAAGTGCCTCATAGAGTTTCTCGAAGTCTCCCTGCTGCTCCGGAAGGATCTTAGCAAGTGCTGCTTCTCTCTCCTCTACTGTCTCAGAGCAGATCATCTCACGGAATGCATCAATTCTGTTGCCCTCAAAGAACATATGCTCTGTACGGCAAAGACCAATTCCCTCTGCACCAAGCTCACGAGCTTTCTTAGCATCAGCAGGAGTATCAGCGTTTGTACGAACTTTCATTGTTCTGTACTTGTCAGCCCATCCCATGATACGTCCGAACTCACCAGCGATCTTAGCATCTACAGTCGGGATAAGTCCGTCATAGATGTTACCTGTTGTACCATCAATGGAGATTGCATCTCCTTCATGGAACTCTTTACCAGCAAGTGTGAATTTCTTGTTCTCCTCATCCATAGCGATATCGCCGCATCCGGATACACAGCAGGATCCCATACCACGAGCAACTACAGCTGCGTGAGATGTCATACCACCACGAACTGTCAGGATACCCTGAGCAGCTTTCATACCTGTGATATCCTCTGGGGATGTCTCAAGACGAACAAGAACAACTTTCTCTCCTCTTGCAGCCCACTCAACAGCGTCCTCTGCAGAGAATACAATCTTACCGCAAGCAGCTCCTGGAGAAGCACCAAGACCTTTACCCATCGGTGTAGCAGCTTTAAGAGCAGCTGCATCGAACTGCGGATGAAGAAGTGTATCAAGGTTACGAGGATCGATCATTGCAACAGCCTCTTCCTCAGTTCTCATTCCCTCATCAACGAGGTCACAAGCGATCTTAAGAGCAGCCTGTGCAGTTCTCTTACCATTACGTGTCTGAAGCATATACAGTTTACCATGCTCTACAGTAAACTCCATATCCTGCATGTCTCTGTAATGTTTCTCAAGAGTCTCGCAAACCTGTTTGAACTGTACGAATGCTTCCGGGAACTTCTGCTCCATCTCGGAGATGTGCATAGGTGTACGAACACCAGCAACTACGTCCTCGCCCTGTGCATTGGTAAGGAACTCACCGAACAGACCGTTAGCACCTGTAGCAGGGTCACGTGTGAAGGCAACACCTGTACCACAGTCATCACCCATGTTACCGAATGCCATCATCTGTACGTTAACAGCTGTACCCCAGGAATATGGGATATCATTGTCACGACGATATACGTTCGCACGTGGGTTGTCCCAGGAACGGAATACGGCTTTGATTGCACCAACCAGCTGCTCCTTCGGATCAGTTGGGAAATCAGAACCGATTTTAGATTTATACTCAGCTTTGAACTGGTCAGCAAGCTCATGCAGGTCAGCAGCTGTAAGCTCAACGTCCTGCTTAACACCTCTCTTAGCTTTCATCTCATCGATGAGCTCCTCGAAGTATTTCTTACCAACTTCCATAACTACGTCAGAGTACATCTGGATGAATCTTCTGTAGCAGTCCCAAGCCCAACGCTCATTGCCGGATTTCTCAGCAAGAGTGTTAACAACTTCTTCATTTAAACCAAGGTTGAGGATTGTATCCATCATACCTGGCATAGATGCTCTCGCACCAGAACGAACGGATACAAGCAGAGGATTTTCTTTGTCACCGAATTTCTTACCGGTAACTCCTTCCATCTTGGTAATTGCTTCCATGATCTGAGCCATGATCTCATCGTTGATGGATCTGCCATCCTCGTAGTACTGTGTGCAGGCCTCTGTTGTGATTGTGAAGCCCTGCGGTACAGGAAGACCGAGGTTTGTCATCTCAGCAAGGTTGGCACCTTTGCCGCCCAGAAGATTTCTCATAGTAGCATTACCTTCTGTAAACATGTAAACCCATTTTGCCATTTTACATTTTCCTCCTAATTATTGTTCTTTAAAACATAAAAAATGTATGTTTTCTACGCACATAATTATTTTATAGATTTATCCTTCATTAGTCAAGGTTATTCTTCCAAAAAACAGTAATTTCTCTTGTGAAATATGACAGATTTTCCAGTTATATTTTTCACAGATTGTATTTTTCTCGTTATCATCTGAAAAATGTGCTAAAATAGAAAAAAACATGCAGCAATTCCGAGGTAATATTACCCGAATGCTGTCATACAGGAGGTTTATCATGACACGAACGATTGAAAACAGCTTTCTTAAGATTTCCGTTTCCGATCACGGTGCTGAACTCACCGGCATCTATGACAAGACTAATGACAGGGAGATCCTCTGGCAGGCAGATCCGGCTTACTGGAAACGCCATGCACCTGTACTTTTTCCCAACGTGGGACGTAACTACAAAGATATCTGGCGTCTGAACGGAAAGGAATATCCTTCCAGCCAGCACGGCTTTGCAAGGGACAGCGATTTTATCTGCACGGATATCACCGATACTTCCCTTTCCTTTGTCCTTAAGTCCTCTGAAGAAACCCTGAATGTTTATCCGTTTGCTTTCGCTCTGAAGATCACCTACACTCTGAAGAAGCACGACCTGGAAGTATGCTGGGAAGTAGTTAATAATGATTCTGAAACTATGTATTTTACCATCGGCGGCCATCCGGCATTCCGTGTTCCGGTACGTGAAGGCGAATCCCAGAGTGATTACCGTCTTGCTTTTGAAGGCCTGGACACTCTTACCTATCTCCTTATCGATACGTCTGTAGGAACAGTCCTTGCTGACGAACCACATACACTTTCCCTTGAAAACGGAACCTGTTCCATTGCTCCTCATATGTTTGATAAAGACGCTCTTGTTTTTGATAACGGCCAGATCCAAAAGGCCGGTATCCTCTTCCCGGACGGAACTCCATATCTGACACTTACCAGTGAGGGCTTCCCGAATTTCGGTATCTGGTCCGTACCCGGTGCTCCCTTCGTATGCCTGGAGCCGTGGATGGGACGCTGTGATGACTGTGGTTTTGAAAAGCCTCTTTCCGAAAAAGCAAATATCAATGTGCTGAAACCGGATGAGGAATTTATCAAGAGCTATCAGATCACCGTACACTGAGCTATGATAAAAAAGATCCGCCATACATCGGCTTTTTCAGCTGTCTGTATGACGGATCCTTTTATTTATCTTACTGTCTCAATACGCTCTTATTCTCTCACAAAATGATACTGATAAGCTCTGTACTCCCCAAACTCTGCAGGAAGCGGCATTCCACCATGCATCAGAGCAGCTCCGGAATAGATCCTGCCGGTAGTCTGTTCCTTATAAAGTGCACTCTCATCAAGGCCGCGAAGCTGCACATAATTCACAGTCATATTTCCATGGATCTCCTCCATGACAACATTGAGCAAAACTTCTTCCTGAGAATTTCCAACGATCTCCCATGCACAGACCTCACTCTTAAACGGATCTGTCAGGCGATAGTACCGTCCATTCTGGATCAGTGGCGCATATTTACGGAATTCCCCGATCTGGCTGCGGACCTCATCTTTTTCTTCCTCAGTCAGCTTCAGAAGATCCAGCTCGTAGCCGAAGGTTCCGGACATAGCAACCACACCTCTGGTATGTAACGGAGTGATCCTTCCTGTCTGATGGTTCGGCACTGCAGATACATGTGCTCCCATGGCCGATACCGGATATCCGAAGGAAGTGCCATACTGGATCCGAAGCCTGTCAATAGCATCGGAGTTGTCGCTGCACCAGATCTGCGGTGTGTAATACAGCATGCCTGCGTCAAATCTTCCGCCGCCGCCGCTGCAGCCCTCGATCAGAAGATCCGGATAACGGTTCACCATACGGTCCAGAAAATCGTACAATCCCAGGACATAATCATACATTACACGTCCCTGATCCTTGGTCATTACGGAAAATACATCCATCAGGCTTCGATTCATGTCCCATTTAACGTACTCAATATTGGCATTATCCAATACCGCACTGATCTGTCCGAAGATTCCGTCTACAACTTCTTTTCTGGAAAAATCAAGTACCAGCTGATTTCTGGATCTCACTGGATTTCTTCCCGGAATCGTAAGTGCCCAGTCCGGATGCTCACGGTAAAGATCACTGTCCTCAGAGATCATCTCCGGCTCGATCCAGATACCGAATTTCACTCCAAGGTCATTGACTCTTTTTACCAGTCCGCCGAGAGTCTCTCCAAGCTTCTTCTCATTGACATACCAGTCCCCAAGACCACTGTTGTCATCGTCACGTTTTCCAAACCAGCCGTCATCCAGAACCAGCATATCGATACCAAGGCTCCTTGCCTCTTTTGCCAGATTATATAAAGTCTCCCCTGTAAAATCAAAATATGCTGCCTCCCAGCTGTTTACCAGCACCGGACGGACCTCTGTCTTATATTTACCACGGCAGATATGATGACGGATGCAACTGTGCAGATTCTGGGAAAGACGGTTCATTCCCTGATCTGTGTAGCTTAAGATCACCTCAGGTGCATAGAAGGTCTCCCCGACTTCCAGCGGATACCGGAAGCACTCCTCCTGTACACCAAGGAGCATTCTTGTCTGATTGTACTGATCTTTAAGAACCTCACCCTGGAAATTTCCACTGTATACAAAGGACATAGCATAGCAGCCTCCATGATCCTCTGTTGTGTCCTTCTCTGCCAGGATCATCATCGGATTATACTGATGGCTGGATGTGCCACGGACACTGCCGATCATCTGACTTCCATGAGCCACCGGTACTCTCTGCAGATTCCGCTCCATGGCATGTCTTCCGTAAAAAGTAAGCAGGTCATAATCTCCGTAAAGAAAATCCAGCTCTGCGGACATCACCTTGTTCACATAGATCTTCTCACTGCTCTGATTGCGGATATAGACGCTTCTTGTAATGATATCCAGTTCCGGAAGCACACCGTAAAGAAGCATGGCCTCCACGCCGGTAGCCGGATCCTCCAGTACGATTTCCAGAGTCTGTGCCTCATCATTATCCGCATAAACAGCTGGAAGCCCCGGAAGGCTGTATTTACCGTCACGGATAGTATAATTCTTGTAACGCATATCACAGCTCATGCTTCCGTCACCGTTTTCCAGCATCAGTGATGCACTGCGGAAATCTCCGTTTCCGTAGCAGGAAAGCTCCTGTGGAAGAGAGTCCATGGAATAGGTTCTGTCTGTTCCCGCATCATAGGGATTTCCGGAAAATCCTCTGTCATAGTAAGTCAGAAGATAATCCATGCAGCCTTCTGCCTTTTTACCATAATAGAGATGAAGAAGAAATCCGTACTGATCCACCTGCATCTGATATGTAGTTTCTTTTGTCTGCAGGGTAAACGTTCTGTCTTTCTCGCAGTAGATGATTCCCATATGTGAATCCTCCTTTTTCTTGTGTTTTTATTTTACGGCACCGTTTACAACACCATTTAAAATGTGCTTCTGGCAGATCAGATAAAACAGAAGGATCGGAAGCAGTGCCAGCAGATAAGAGGCAAACGCAAGGTTATAGTTTGTTCCGAACTGAGTCTGGAAATTCAGCTGTGCCAGAGGCAATGTGGTTCCACCCGTAGATCCGGACATGATAACCAATGGAGTCATAACATCATTCCAGGTTCCAAGTGCTGTCAGAACTGCCACTGTGGCATGCATCGGCTTCATGATCGGAAAGATGATCTTCCAATATGTTTTCCAGGTGCTGGCTCCATCCACACAGGCAGCCTCCTCAAGGGCCATTGGAATGTTTGTCAGATATCCGGAATAAAGAAGCACGTTCATAGGCATATAAAATACCGTATAAAGAATGATCACACCGACTTTGTTATCAAGGCCCATCTCAGCAGTCTGCTTTACAAGCGGCATCATCAGGATAGCAAACGGAACAAACATACCGCTCACTACATAGAGATAGATAAATTTATAAAATTTACTTCTCTTGTTTCTGGCTATAGCATAACCTAAAAGTGAATGAATTACAATAGCAAGAACCACTGTGATCACAGTGATCAATACACTGTTTCCAAGAGAATGCCAGAAGTCTGTTACCTCCATAGCTTCCCTGAAATTGGCAAGACTGAATTTCTCTGGCAGAGACAGGATCCCGGCTACACTGTTGGTCATCTCTGTCGGCTGCTTGAATGCGATCACAATTGTCATATAAAGCGGAAATACCACTGTGATAAGGCCAAGGATCAGAAGGATCGTTATCGGCCAGTTCGCTTTTTCTCTTACTTTCGTTTTCATTACAGCTGCTCCTCCTTTTTCCCTGTGATAGTCAACTGCACTGCAGAAATGATCACGATCACAATAAAGAATATAACCGCATTGGCACTCTGGAATCCAAACTGTCCTCCACTCATACCATTGTTATAGATCAGGTAAGAAATAGATTCTGTACTCTGTGCAGGACCACCCTTTGTCAAAGCCATGATCTGATCAAATACCATCAGGAAGTTTTTCACACAGAGAACCATGTTGATGCTGAAAAACGGAACGATCAGCGGGAATGTCAGGTAACGGAACTTGCTGAATCCGGTAGCACCATCAATAGCGCCTGCTTCGTATACATCCTCCGGCACTGTCTGAAGACCGGAAATGTAAATGATCGTATTCATTGCAATGGACTGCCATGCACAAACGATCACGATGGCTACCCATGCAAGGCTCGTACTGGAAAGCATGCTGGAAGACAATGTTTTATTTCCGATCATCTTTCCGAATGCAGGCAGGATATATGTAAAGAAATAATTGAAAATATATCCTACGACCAGTGCGCCAAGTACATTAGGAATAAAATAAGCTCCACGCAGTGCACTCTTGAAACGGATCTTGCTGTTCAGTCCAAGTGCCAGGATCAGGCTGAGTACATTCGTTACGATAGTTGCCACGATGGCCAGCTTAAAGGTAAACAGATAGGAACCGCCAACACGGCTGTCTGTAAAAAGATCCTTATAGTTTCGAAGTCCTACCCAGTCATAGCTTCCATAGCCTTTAAAGTTTGTAAAGCTGTAGATCACACCCTTGATCAGAGGCAGTGTGTTAAAGCAGAAAAATAATGCCACGATCGGAATGGTGATCAGAAGAAAGGTCAGCTTTCTTCCACTCATAGATTTTTTTCCCATGATCAGTTCTCTCCTTCCCCGTTCTTCTCCTCATAGTCCTGTACTTTACGGATAATGTCACGGTTATATCTTGTCCAGTCTGTATCAAATTTTTTCAGGAATGCATCTTTATCCTTTTTCATCAGGAAGGTCTGGATCTGTGCATCCACAGCCATCTCTGTAGGATAATAATGATCCTGGTAGTCGGCCATCCTTCCCTCTTCTATGTATTCCTTCATACCATCCAGCGTAGAGGGAAGTGTGAAATCACCCTCTTTACAGGGAACTGCCTTCTGGTCATCCAGATATGTCTGTATATTCTCATCCTCAAGAAGGAAATCCAGCACTTCATATGCAGCTTCCTTATTCTCACAGTCATCCATCACACAGAACTGAAGGTCAACTCCGGAATTCAGTTTGTTTTCTGACGGATCATTGCTTGCCGGTGTTACAAAAGAATCAATATCCATATCCGGATTTACACTCTGGATCTGCGGGATCGCATAGCTTCCGATGGGATACATGGCGGCCTCCCCTTTTGCAAAAGCGGTGCAGGCTCCATTGTAATCATAGGCAAAGGGATCATCCGGTCCATACTGGATAAGCTCCAGCATACGGTCTGCTACTTCCTTATACTCTTTTGCAAAAGTAGTGTTTCCCTGGTTTACCTGGCGGCATACATCGGCTGGTGCAAGATCTACCGCAATAGAATTCCACGGTGCAAGACAGGTCCAGGTATCTTTAAATCCGAAATAAAGCGGCTGGATACCTGCATCCTGAATTTCCTGGCAAAGGCTCATAAATTCATCCCATGTAGTCGGGATCTGCCAGCCATGCTCCTTGAAAAGCTCACGATTGTAAAGGATTCCGGCGGCATTGGCCACGTAAGGAACCGCATAGACTCCGTCTTCCGGAACGAATTCCAGCGCTTTATCAATTTCTTTATATGCATCTTTGATCGAATCCAGTCCCTGATAATCGGAAATATCCATCAGCATATCAGAATCAATAAAATTGGAAAAGTTAACATCGCCTCCGATTCCAATGATATCCGGATTATCCTCACGGATAAATCTTGTCTTCAATACAGTCATAGCATCGTTTGGTGATTCGATGGTAAGATGGATATCATCATGAGTGGCATTGAATTTTTCTTCCAGTTTTTCAAATGCCTTAACCGCTTCCGGTTTATACTGCACAAGTTCGATCTCTGTCTTTCCGCTGTCCTTTTTACCTGTGCCGCATCCGCTCAATGTAACGGAAGCTGCCATGGTAAAGGCAAGTCCCATACAGAGGATCCATTTACTTCTGTTGCGCATCTTGTAATGCTCCTTCCTTTTCCTTTTATTTGATAAGTCGGATATCACCCATTTAACTGATATGGTTATCCGGGTTCTCCAATACTTATTCTCTGGTTTCTTTTTTCTGAAAGCTATTTTAACATAGCTTTATGCTTGCATAAATAGCAGTGTTTTTCTTGTTTTATACCAAAATACAATTTTTCTCTGTCTTCATTAAAGTCATCTAGCATTTTGATATATTTTACACCTATATCACTACTTTTATCTAAAATTAGTATATTCCGAATTTATCGAAAATCAACAAGTTTCTCGAGAAACTTAATTTTCTCACAAAGTTTTATCGATTATCCTTCTCTTTTTAGTATATTTTACAGGCTGTTTTTGTAATTGCATTTTTATACATATGTTGAAGTTCCCTGCTGTTTTAATATATAATGTTACTGAAACCAGACAAAATCATACGCCTAAAGGATAAAAATATGAATGACCTTCTCTTCTCCGTTTTTCCAAATGAAAACTTTGTTGATATCGGACTATACCAATACGGCTGGGAGCACTGCGCTCCGGCACATTCATTCGGCCCGGCAGCACGAAACCATTATATTTTTCATTATGTGATCTCCGGTACCGGAACTCTGATGGCAGACAATTCCGCAGGAGAGACCATCACCTATCAGGTAAAAAGCGGCCAGGGTTTCATGCTTTTTCCCGGTCAGATCAACACCTACATTGCAGATACCGACTTTCCATGGGAGTACACCTGGGTGGAATTTGACGGGCTCCGGGCAAAAGAGATCGTGGAAACTGCAGGTTTAAGTCCGGACCATCCGGTCTATCACAGCCACTCTGCAGATCTCCGCCAGAAAATGATGGAGGAAATGCTTTATATCAGCCATAATTCCCAGGAATCACCCTTTCATCTTATCGGACATACCTGGCTTTTTCTGGATTACTTTATGCGCTCTACTGAAACTGTCCGCATGAAACAGGATGGAAGTATCCGTGATTTTTATATCAAGGAGGCGCTCTCTTTTATTGAACAGAATTTCCAGAATGATATTTCCATTGAGGATATCGCAGCCTGCTGCGGCCTGAACCGAAGCTACTTCGGTAAGATCTTCCACGACACCATCGGACGTTCTCCCCAGGAATTCCTGATCAGCTATCGCATGACCAAAGCTGCAGAACTTCTTAAGATCACAGCCCTGTCTATCGCAGATATCGGAAATGCAGTCGGATATCCCAATCAGCTGCATTTTTCCCGGGCTTTCAAAAATGTATATGGAATGTCGCCAAGAAACTGGCGGATGAAAAACAGACTTATTGAAAAAAAGCCTCCGGCCAGAAAATAACCGGAGGTTTTTTATTAAAAAATATATTTACTTAAAATGTAAATTTATCAGCAAAGTATGCATCAAGCTCATCGATCTTCACACGTACCTGCTCCATAGTGTCACGGTCACGGACTGTAACTGCACCGTCATTCTCAGACTCGAAGTCATAAGTGATACAGAACGGAGTACCGATCTCATCCTGTCTGCGGTAACGTTTACCGATATTTCCACGGTCATCGTACTCACAGTTGTACTTCTTGGAAAGCTGCTGGTAGATCTTCTCAGCACCCTCGTTAAGCTTCTTGGAAAGCGGAAGCACACCGATCTTAACCGGTGCAAGTACCGGATGGAAATGAAGGACTGTACGGACATCGTTCTTCTCTGCATCCAGAACTTCCTCATCGTAAGCGCTGCAGAGGAAAGCAAGTACCATACGGTCTGCTCCAAGTGATGGCTCGATAACGTATGGGATATATTTCTGTTTCTTCTCATCGTCGAAGTATGTGAGATCCTGGCCGGATACATTCTGATGCTGTGTCAGGTCATAATCTGTTCTGTCAGCGATTCCCCAGAGCTCGCCCCATCCGAATGGGAAAAGGAATTCCACATCTGTGGTAGCCTTGCTGTAGAAGCTCAGCTCTTCCTTATCATGATCACGGTAACGAACCTCATCATCCTTAAGTCCGAGAGCACTCAGCCAGTCAAGGCAGAACTTCTTCCAGTATGCAAACCACTCAAGATCTGTATCCGGCTCGCAGAAGAACTCAAGCTCCATCTGCTCGAACTCACGGGTACGGAATGTGAAGTTACCCGGTGTGATCTCGTTACGGAAGGATTTACCGATCTGGCCGATACCAAACGGGATCTTTTTACGGGATGTTCTCTGTACGTTCTTGAAGTTTACGAAAATACCCTGTGCAGTCTCCGGTCTTAAATATACAGTATTCTTGGCATCTTCGGTAACACCCTGGAATGTCTTGAACATCAGGTTGAACTGACGGATATCTGTGAAGTTGTGTTTACCACAGCTCGGACATCCTACCTCGTGTTCTTTGATGAAGTCCATCATCTTCTCCTGGGACCATGCATCTACGCTTCCCTCAATGGCAATGTCATGCTCTGCACAAAAGTCCTCAATGAGCTTATCTGCACGGAAACGCTCGTGGCACTCTTTACAGTCCATAAGAGGATCAGAAAATCCGCCAAGATGTCCGGAAGCGATCCATGTCTGCGGGTTCATAAGGATCGCACAGTCAACACCTACATTGTACGGAGACTCCTGAATGAATTTCTGCCACCATGCACGTTTTACGTTATTTTTAAGCTCTACACCGAGATTTCCATAATCCCATGTGTTTGCCAGGCCGCCGTAGATCTCGGAACCCGGGTAAACAAATCCTCTGGCTTTTGCAAGAGCTACGATCTTTTCCATTGTCTTTTCCATGATTTCTCTCCTCTTGACTTGCAGCTGTTCCGCCAAATGCGTCCGGAAAGCTCCGGAAAAAGCTGCTTTTTTACATTTTTGGTCTTATTATACTAGTATCCTCATGATTTTTCAAGGATATTTCCATTTGCATTGCATCCTGTCCTGCTTTTGAAAAATAAATCGTTACGGTTATTCCGCAGCCGGCAGTGATCTATCTCATCAATTCCAGGATCTCCAGACTTTTAAACCGCTTGTCTGTATTCAGCTCCGTATACCGGTAAATGTGGCGTTCCAGTTCCCGCAGCACATCATCCCGCACTGTAAACGTATACAGCTTTGCCAGGGGGGACACGGCTATGTAGCGCATGGCATACAGGGCAGCCGCTGAGATCCGTTTCCTGTCCATGGCCATCCTACTGCAGTCCGCACACAGGATCCCATGCTCGTCCTGGGAGAAAAAAAGTTCTCCGGTTTCTTCCTCCATAAGCTCTCTCCCGCAGCCCGCACACTGGAACAGCTGCGGCATCACGCCCTGGATCACCATAGTCCGCAGTTCATAGATACAGCGCACCAGCCGGTCTTCTATATGAGGATTCAAAATGGCTTTGATGGTCACATAGAGAAGATTCATCATCTCCTTCTCATCCGTTCCCTCTTTGCCAAAATAATCTGCCAGCTCCAGAAAATAATATCCATAGTAAACCCCCGGCTGCCGGGTGGCCAGCTCCACAAAATGATGTTGCACGCTGACCTGGTTCAGATTATAGCTTGTCCTTCCCTCATAAAGAGTAAAGCTTCCGAATACAAACGGGTTAGCTGCTGCCATGAACGGACTGTTCTGCCGTCTCGCTCCCTTGGCAAAAGCGGAGATCTTCCCCCTCTCTCTTGTGAGAAGGACGATCCGCTTGTCATAATCCCCTACCGGCATGGCAGAAAGTACCACTCCCTGTACGGTAATCAGATCACTCATTTTCAGATTTCTTTCTTATCATATCCAAAGTTCTTGATCAGGAAATCACTGTCTCTCCAGTTCTTAGTCACCTTGACCCAGAGCTTTAGGTTTACCTTTGCTTCCAGCATACGCTCCAGCTCATAGCGGGCATTGCTTCCGATCTTTTTCAGCATGGCACCCTGTTTTCCGATGATGATGCCTTTGTGGGAATTACGCTCGCAGATGATGGTCGCATCAATATCTATGATGTTGCTTCTTCCCGGACGTTTCTTCATCCGGTCGATGGCAACGGCGATTCCGTGAGGGATCTCCTCATCCAGTGCATGCAGAGCCTTCTCACGGATGATCTCTGCGGCGATCTGGCGCTGAGGCTGGTCGGTAACTGTATCTTCATCATAGAACATCGGTCCGTACGGAAGATATTTGAAAATACTTGGAATGATATCCTGTGTGTTTTTTCCGCGGAGGGCAGAGCAAGGAATGATCTCTGCAAAATCACAGATCTTACGGTAGGTATCGATCGCAGGAAGAAGCTCTTCTTTTTTTACCGTATCGATCTTGTTGATGATGAGAATCACTGGAACTCCAACCTTCTGCAGCTGCTCGGCAATGTGGCGCTCTCCCGCACCTACGAATGTGGATGGCTCCACCAGCCACATAATGGCATCTACTTCCTTCAGGGTTCTCTCCGCAACCTGTACCATGTATTCTCCAAGCTTGTTTTTTGCCTTGTGGATACCCGGTGTGTCCAAAAATACGATCTGTCCCTCATCACAGGTATACACAGTCTGTATCTTGTTTCTGGTTGTCTGTGGCTTGTTTGATGTGATGGCGATCTTCTGTCCGATAAGATGGTTCATCAGCGTGGATTTTCCAACATTCGGTCTTCCGATGATCGCAACAAAGCCTGATCTAAAATTATTATCCATTCTTTATCCTCTCATAATCCTTTCACAGCCTGCTATCCCATTTAACGGACAGCAGGCTTTGTTTCTCCTCAGCCGATCAGTGGCTTCACTTCCATGAATACATCTTCCGCCTTCTCTATTGCAGTCTCACTTCCTACTACGCAGATCTGATCATCGGAAAGTACTGCTTCTACAAGAGCTGCCAGTTTCTGGATATCCTCCTTCTGCGCTCCGAGGATCTGATTTCTTTCCTTCTGGAGCATATCCTCTGTAACATTGGAGAAATATGCGGTTTTTGAGATACTTCCCTGCATCTGCGGAGTTCTCGGCACATCCTTGTTGCTGATCGTTCCGATGATATATTTTGTCATCTCACGCTCGTCTGCCTCAAAGGCACGGATATAATCCGGCACTCCCTGGTATACTTCCAGGGTTCTCTTTAGATGGGGGTCACGGTAGGATACCAGGAAGCTCTCTCCGTTTCTCTTAAAGCCACTCATGCAGCCATACGCTCCACCCTTTACACGAAGGTTGATCCAGAGATAATCGTAGCTTAAGATCACTTTCAGGATCTCCAGTGCACCGGTATACTCCAGGCCTTTTTTGCGGAAGTTTCCGTTCTGTGCCACATACTGGACCTGGCCGGAGGTCTTGAAGGCTTCGTTTTTCTTTATGCAGGGGGCCTGCTTCACAGACTCCGGCTTCTGTCCGTTAAACAAGACTTTTTTGATCCCGGCAGCCTGTGCTTTTACTACATCCAGAGATTCTCTCTCTCCGGTATAGCTTACACAGAAATTCTCCGGGCGAAGGACCTTTTCCATCACCTTACGGAGATTTTTCACGATCTCATCCTTGCAGCTGTCAAAATCCTTCTCCAGTTTTTCGATAAACTGATAATATCCGATTCCTGCCATCTCATCCTGGAATGCCGCCATCGGAGATGCGTAGGAAGCACCACGGAGAACGGCGGTGGAATGGCCTGCACTTGCAAGGCTGGCCTGGGCTCTGGATCTCACTCTGGCAATGATCTCGTAGAGACGTTTGGTGTCATCCAGCTTCGAAGTTGTAAGAACCTCCCGAATCATGGAAAACATGAAATCCATCTCCGGATATAACGCTTTTCCTCTTACGGCAAACATAGCACGGAATGCATCGGTATCCTGGGCATCATCAAAAACCTCTATCCCATAGGCAATACCGCCGGTTCTCGCATTCACTTCATTAAACAGCTCGCCATACGTGTAATTCTCCGTATCCACTGCACCAAGCACAGATTTCAGAAGTCCCAGATAATGGACTGTATCAACATCAAAGTCATGGATCTCAAAAAGAAGATCCGCATAACCGATACCATTGGTGCACACATCATGATACAGAAACAAGCTGTCCTCCACATGGTGCTCCTCGTTTGTCAGCCCTGTGACCTCTTTTTTGATGTCTTCTCTGGAGAGCATGGGGATGCAGGTCAGCGCTTCCGGAGCTTCCTCCGCTTCCTGATAAGCCTCCAGCGCTTTGGTATTCTCTACCATCCGGGTAAGCTCTTCATCAGAAAGGCTCTTTCTGTAATTCTCCAGCTTTTCTTCCAGTTCCTTATCCCTCTTTGCTGCAAGGCCCTTCTCCGGTACCAGGGAAAGGATCGCACCATGAGTGTTGCCCAGAAGATATTTCCGGATCAGCTCCTCGAAATATCCCTCTTCCAGAGCTTTTTTGAGGAACTCAAATCCCTCAAGAAGCTGTACTTCGCAGAACGGTTTCGTATCGTCATAAAGCCAGCTGCTTAAAATATCCAGGCCATACATCAGCCCCTTCGGATAGGAAGAGAAGTCTGCTTCACGGAAACGGAATTCATAGTAATTGATTCCGGCTGTTACCGCCTTTTTGTCGATGCCTTCCTCTGCGATCTTTGTGAGGGTGTCACGGATCACTTTGACAAATTCCTCTTTCTGGCTTAAGTTGGCTCCCTTTGCCACGATGGAGAAATAGGTCTGTTTGATGCCATCCTCAAAAGAACCATAGATATCTTTGCCGATCTTTGCATCCAGAAGTGCCTGCTTCAGCGGTGCACCAGGTGCGCTTAAAAGTGCGTAATCCAGAACCTCGAAAGCAAGACTTAAGTTGATATCTGCTGCCTCGCCCACAACCATATTGTAGGAAAGATAGGTGTTATCCTCTTCTCCTTCGTCCTCTGATACCGGATAATTTTTCCGGATATCTTTTACCTGGGCAAAAGCTTCCTGATCCCGGATCTCGGAATCAATAGTAAGGGAATCAAAAGCAGACAAATAATGGCTGTCAATAAACTCCAGTTTCTCCTCCATATCCATGTTTCCATAGAGATAGATAAAACTGTTGGACGGATGATAATATTGTCTGTGAAAATCCAGAAATTCCTCGTAACTGAGATCCGGGATATTTACCGGATCTCCGCCGGACTCACAGCCATAGGTGGTATCCGGGAACAGAGAATTCATGATCTCTCTCTCCAGAACATCGTCCGGTGAGGAAAAAGCACCTTTCATTTCATTGTAAACAACACCGTTGTACTTCAGCGGTCCCTCTTTCTGCTCCAGATGATAGTTCCAGCCTTCCTGGCGGAAAATCTCCTCTTTTTTGTAAATATTCGGATAGAATACCGCATCCAGATATACATGCATCAGATTCTGGAAATCCCGGTCATTACAGCTTGCTACCGGGTAGCAGGTCTTATCCGGATAGGTCATGGCATTAAGGAAGGTATTAAGAGAACCTTTTACCAGTTCCACAAAAGGATCCTTCAGCGGAAATTCCCTGGAGCCGCACAGTACGCTGTGTTCCAATATATGAGCAACACCTGTGCTGTTTTTCGGCGGTGTACGGAATGCAATGTTAAAAACCTTATTCTCATCACTATTCTCGATGAGCATCACTCTGGCTCCTGTTTTTTTGTGTCTCAGAAGCCATCCTTTTGAATGAATATCCTGAAGCTCCTCTTCCTTCAGGACTTCATATGCTTTCAGATGATTGGGATTCATAAAATAGTAACCTCCTGAATGTTTCTCTTCACACCCGACATGGATCTTCGTTCAAAAAATCTCAGAATATTTTATCGGATGCATGGCAACAAAAGGCTGCCTGAGTAGTCAGACAGCCTGAAACGGAAGCGCTCCGGCCTCCTAAATGTTTCCTTCGTTGGGATAATACTGCCTGTAGATTTCTCTGGCAGCTCTTGTGATGATTCCAAGCTCAGCTTCCATTCCAAGATTAGCCGGAAGCTCCACAGCTGTTTCCCTGATGTCTCTCTGGACCTTGGCCTTCGCACTGTCCTCCTTGATGTGGATCAGGCCGAAAATCGTTGTGTTATAGGATTTATCTGTCTGACAGAGATCCATGTAGACCAGAACCAGATGACAGCATTCCCGGTAAAGAAGCTCCTCATAAAGGCCGCCCCTTTCCTGGAGCTCCTGAAATTTCAGCTTCTTAAGATACTTGCCTATCTCTTTCTTCGCACTTCTTGTACCAAAGAATCTGGAAGCGGAATTCCGGTTAAACTCCATGGTCATCCAGAGACCGAGATAACCGTCTGCCCTGGTATCACCAGTCTCAGCTTTATCGCTGTAACGGATCTCCCAGAGTTCCCTGCGGATCCTGTTTTCTTCTGGTTCTTCTCCTGCTGCAATGGACTGCTCCAGAAGCTTCAGACGCTCCATGGGATCTTTCTCTCTATAGTATTTCGCAATTGTTGGTGTATCCATTCATTCTTCCTCCTGATATCTGAATATTATATCAGACAACCTGCCAAAAATACACCCCTATCTGTGATTTCGAAGCTTTTTCCCAGGGCTTTTCACTTTTTTTCCGCGGTTATCACATAGATATACATTGCGGATATACCACAGGGTCTTATCCTCTCCGTATTTATCCAGGATCCGGAGAAGTCCCTCCAGCTCTTTCTTTGTCTGTGGGTGGATAAACCACAGCTTCTCCTTGCTTTTCAGAAAATACTGCAATGGTTCATGATAGGTATATTCCTCTCCCAGATAGTTTCTGGATGCACTGATCCGGTCCATGACCATTTCCGCCACATATTTTCTGGGCATTCTGGCTCCCATGATCACATGCTCACCGTCAAGGGAATAGTCTACCCAATGTTCAAAATGGTGTCTGTTTCTTCCCTTATGGTGCAGCCAAGACATGGATACGCCGGTTGCCTCACGTTCTGCGTTGTTGGGGCTTCTTGTCCCCTGATAATATTTACAGCCTACCAGAAATTCCGTCGGGGAATATTTGGACAGGTCATGAAGCAACCCCTGCTTATATAACCCGATACGAAAACAATATTTCATCACCAGAAGCTTATGCCTCGTGATGGTCCTGAAGTGCAGCCACGGGTGCCATGATCGCATCTTTCTCCGCCTCCTGTCTGCCCAGCAATACCACAATGGCGCGGGGGCCTATTTCGATTGATTTTTTATATTCTTCTTCCTCCTCCAGATGGAATCCTGTTCCGTGAAGAGAGGTATCTGCGATTTTTTTCCAGCACATGCCTTCCGGGATATTGGGCAGAGCAAGGCTCCGGTTTTCCCAGTGGAAATTATAGCCGATGTAAATAAAATCATCCTCTGCAGCCTCCAGATCCTCTTTTTCCCTTGCATAGGCTCCGTAGTACATCATACCAAGAAGCCTGCTGGTATTCTCATAGCTCAGATACCAGGCACGTTCCCCGTGAAGAGACACATCCGGGAACCCCTTGGTCAGATAATCTACCCCTTTCAGTTCCACCGGCATATGAAGAACGGGATGGGCCTTACGAAAAGCAATGGCATCCTTTACAAATTCCCTCAGTCCCTGGTTTCTGGAAAGGCCCTTCCAGTCTGTCCAGCCGGTAGCATTATCCTGACAGTAGGCATTATTGTTTCCGCTCTGGGAATTGCCGAATTCATCGCCGTGATAGATCATGGGAACACCCTGGCTCAGCAGCATCATCAGAAAGGCATTTTTGATCTGGCGCTCCCTCATCTGACGGACGGAAACCTTACGGGTAGGGCCTTCCACGCCGCAGTTCCAGGAATAATTATAGCTGCTTCCGTCCTGATTGCCTTCGTCATTGGCCTCGTTATGTTTATAATTGTAGCTCACCAGGTCATTCATGGTAAATCCGTCCTGGCAGACCATGTAATTGATCACTCCATGATTCTCGCTGTTATGACGGATATGCCATGCTGCAGCCTCCACCATACCTTCATCGCTTTTCAGGAAACGGCGCATATCCTGGAGAAAATTCATATTGCTCTCCGCTCCGCAACGTCTGGCCGGAAACTTTCCTCTGTAAAAATGATCAAAATCAAAGCCCTGGAAGATCAGTTTTGCTCCGGAAAGGATTCCATCCCGAAGAAGCATCTCCCGGTTAAAGCCCTCTCCCAGCACATGAAATCCATCTACATGGTAAAAATCTCTCCAGAACTGCAAAGCTCGAAGAGCCATCAGGCTGTCTGTTTCCTCCGGAAAATAGAATTCCATGATACAGGCAATGCCGTTCTTGTGCAGCTCCCGGATCATATACAGAAATTCCTGCTCCGGTTCTCTGGTGCTGCAGTAAGCACTCTTCGGGCTGAAATAAAAGCCGGATGCATAGCCCCAGTAATTCACTACATTTTCTTTTCGGCGGGTCTTGATGTGTTCACTGCCTTCCTTCGGTTTACTGATCGGAACCTCACAGAATTCATAGGCAGGCATCAGTTCAATGGCATTGATCCCAAGTTCTTTCCAGTAAGGGATCATCTCTGCCAGGCCAAGAAAAGTCCCCTTATGGGAAACCATCTTTCTGGCAAGCTTCGTATAACCACGGACATGAAGCTTGTACAGGATCATATTTTCATATTCTACTGCCGGTGCAGTTTCATTTTCCCAGCCGGAAACATTCTCATTAAGGAAGCGACAGCGGACCTCCTTTTCCGGATCGTAAGGTACTCCGAAATGCGCTCTCCCGTGAAGTCCGTATGCATACGGATCCTGCACGATCTCACCGTCTATTTTATAATTATATTCAAACTCCTTCAGAGAAGCACTGCACAGCTTCAGCGCCCACACACGTCCTGTATGGAAATCCTTCGGAAAAACGATCTCCACCGGTGCGGCAGTTCCTCTTTTTTTATATAAAAGCAGGGACACTTCGGAATCTTCCGATGCCTCCACTGCAAAATTATAACCGCCCTCCATTTTGTTGGCTCCAAGTATCAGCGGCTGACCTTTCTCCACTCGACCTAATCTGCGGCTTGCCAAGGCAACTCCTCCTTTTCTCTTTTTATTATTCAAATCCATAGAAATCCTTTTCGCCGGATCCGTCACAGATCAATATCCAGCTCAACCGGGCAATGATCGGATCCCATGATCTCTCCGTGGATCTTCGCATCCTGAAGCTTTTCTTTCAGGGAAGGGGAAACAAGGAAATAGTCGATACGCCAGCCGGCGTTCTTCTCTCGTGCACGGAAACGGTAGGACCACCAGGAGTAAACGCCCTCTTTATCCGGATAAAAATAGCGGAATGTATCAATAAAGCCACTCTCAAGGGCTCTGGTAAAGCAGGCTCTCTCTTCATCAGTAAAGCCTGCATTTTTGCGGTTGGTCTTCGGATTCTTGAGATCGATCTCCTGATGTGCCACATTAAGGTCGCCACAACAGATCACCGGTTTCTTCTCCTGCAGTTTCAGAAGATAAGCTAAAAAATCCTCTTCCCATTTCATACGGTATTCCAAACGGCGGAGCTCGCTCTGGGAGTTGGGAGTATATACAGTCACAAAATAATACTCTTCGAATTCCAGTGTGATGACACGTCCTTCTTTATCATGCTCCTCTATCCCGATCCCGTAAGCCGCAGACAATGGCTCCCTCTTCGTAAAAATGGCTGTACCTGAATAGCCTCTGCGGTTTGCGTAGTTCCAGTACTGATGATATCCGGGAAGTTCCAGCTTTACCTGTCCCTGCTGGCATTTCGTCTCCTGCAGACAGAAAATATCCGCATCCAGCTCATGAAAGCGTTCCTCAAAGCCCTTGGTGATACAGGCCCGGATCCCATTTACATTCCAGGAAATAAATTTCATATTTTTATATTTTCTCCTCATTTTTTCGTCATATTTTTATTATATCTCACATTGTCGGATTAAGCAAAAAATATTTTGAAAGTTTTCTCAGGCTCTCAAATATTTTGTTGCTGTTCTACGTCATATCTGTTAAAATGTTCTCTATATCATGCAGAGCTGCCCTCTTATTTACAGGCAGCAGCAGAACGGAGGATTTTTTTATGAGTGATGAATTTAACAAAAGCGGATGTGCACCAAGCGACTGCGCTTCCTGCACAGCTAACTGCGAAAGCAAGGTAGATGAAGCACATCATACCATCACCCTGACTATGGATGATGATACTGAGGTAGAATGTGCCATCCTTACTATTTTCCCTGTAGAGAACAAAGAATATATCGCACTTCTCCCACTGGATGAGAACGGCCAGAATGAGACCGGTGAGGTTTATCTCTACAGCTTCTCCCGCACAGCAGACGGCGATCCGATGCTGGCAAACATTGAAGATGATGAAGAGTACGACGCTGCCGCAAATGCCTTTAACGCAGTCGTGGAAAAAGCACGTGCAGACGAGGAGGCAGACGCACCTCTCAGCTAAACAGTGCATTTATCGGAAAGCAGTAACTACACAAAACAAGCCCGGAAAATCGGATGTATGTGGTCTTCACACCTCCGCCTTCCGGGCTTTTGTTTTATTTTGTGGTACTTCCGAAGCCGCCGTTTCTTACTGCATCTGCATCGTCATCCACGGTGATTCCGTATTCCACAAAGATCCCCTGCATAAAACCGGTTCCTGCCGGGATCTGGATCGTTTTATCTTCTCTTGTATCGTTAGTCAGCTTGGCAAAGATATGACCTTCGTTGTCGGAAAAGAAATAATCGCTGTCAATGATTCCCACTGTGTTATTGAGCTGCAGCCGGAATTTAAATCCCAGTCCGCTTCTCGGATAACATTTCAGGACCCAGCCCTCTTCCATCTCTACGCGGATACCGGTTGGTATCTTTACGATCTCACCCGGCTTCATGGTCACATCCACAGGTGCATAAAAATCATATCCTGCACTTCCGGTCGTAGCTCTCTTCGGAAGCTTCAGACTGTCGTAGATATTCCGGAGCTCCTCTTCTGAATACTGTTCAAAGGTATCCTTCCAGTCCTTTGCAAACTGTTCAAAACTTACCTTGTGAAATTTCGCAATTCTTTTCATTTTTCGTTCCACTCCCAATAGGTAATTTCAAAAAAACCTCTGATCACTCCGTGTACAGAACCACACGGTTCTCACGAAGTGACGCCTGTACATCGATCACCCTCTGATTTGAGGAGCCTTTCCATTTCAGACGAACCTCTTTCTTGTCCACCTGAAATTCCCCGTCCACGCATACATCCAGATAATGGATGATCTCGTACTGCTGGATCTCTTCCCAGAGAGAACCGGTATACAGCCAGATGGTCTTATCCGGATACTTCTCTCTGATCTCTCTTGCAAGAGCTGTTACCTCAGCGATATTGGAAGGATGCAGAGGATCTCCTCCTGAGAATGTGATCCCGCTGATATAATCCTTGTCCAGCTCTGCAAATATCTCAGCTCGCTCGCTGTCCGTAAATGGGAGACCTCCGTTTGGATCCCAGGTAATTGGATTCTGGCACTCCCGGCAGCCGTGTGAACAGCCGGCCACCCAGAGTACTACACGAAGTCCGTCTCCGTTTAACATATCGTCCTTGGTAATATTGTGATATCTCATCATTTATGCTTCTTCCGGTACATCCTTCATGCTGAAGCTGATTCTTCCCATCTTGTCCTTGCCAAGGCAGATAACCTTAACTTTGTCGCCAAGTGTGAGAACATCCTCAACACGGTTGATCCTCTGTTTGGAGATCTTGGAAATGTGTACCATTCCCTCCTTGCCCGGTGCAAACTCAAGGAACGCACCAAACTCTTTGATGCTGACTACGCGTCCTGTAAAGATCTGTCCTGCCTCAAACTCGGTAGTGATGATCTCGATCATACGTTTTGCTTCATCCATACCCTTCTGGTCTGTTCCGCAAATGGAAACTGCGCCGTCATCTGTGATGTCGATCTTCACACCTGTACGCTCGATGATCGTGTTGATGGTCTTTCCTCTCTGTCCGACTACATCACCGATCTTCTGCGGGTCGATCTGGATCTGGATGATCTTCGGAGCAAACTCACCAACGCTTGTACGAGGCTTGTCGATACATTTCTCCATAACTTCTGTCAGGATATATTCTCTTGCCTCTTTTGTCCTGCGGATCGCCTCCTCAACGATCGGTCTTGTAAGACCATGGATCTTGATATCCATCTGGATCGCTGTGATTCCGTCATGTGTTCCGGCTACCTTGAAATCCATATCTCCGAAGAAGTCCTCAAGGCCCTGGATATCTGTAAGAACGATGTAATCATCGTCTGTTTCACCTGTAACAAGTCCACAGGAAATACCTGCAACCGGTTTCTTGATCGGTACACCGGCAGCCATCAGTGACATGGTAGATGCACAGATACTTGCCTGGGATGTGGAACCGTTGGACTCAAATGTCTCAGATACGGTACGGATTGCATACGGGAACTCCTCTTCTGTAGGAAGTACCGGTACCAGTGCTCTCTCAGCAAGTGCTCCGTGGCCGATCTCACGGCGTCCCGGTCCTCTGGAAGGTTTTGTCTCACCTACGGAGTAGGACGGGAAGTTGTAGTGATGCATATATCTCTTGGATGTCTCAAACTCATCCAGTCCGTCAAGACGCTGTGCCTCTGTAAGAGGAGCCAGTGTGGTAACGGTACAGATCTGAGTCTGTCCTCTTGTGAACATGGCAGAACCGTGAACTCTCGGGATAATGTCTGTCTCCGCAGCCAGCGGACGGATCTGTCTGATCTCACGGCCGTCCGGACGTTTGTGATCTTTGAGGATCATCTTGCGGACAGTCTTCTTCTGGTACTGATATACAGCCTCACCGAGAACGGCAAGCCACTCTTCGTTATCTGCAAAAGCTTCTTTCAGCTTGTCTGTGATCTCGCTGATATTATTCTCACGTGTCTGTTTGTCATCGGAGAATACGGCAACCTCCATCTCTTCCGGAGGAACGATCTTCTTGATCTCATCAAAGAGTTCCTGCGGTACTGCACAGGACTCGTAGGAATGTTTCTCTTTTCCGCACTCAGCTACGATCTGGTCGATGAATTTAATGATCTCCTGGTTTACTTCGTGAGCCTTGTAGATGGCTTCGATCATCTTGTCTTCCGGAATCTCGTTGGCTCCGGCCTCGATCATGATAACTTTCTCTCTTGTGGAAGCTACGGTAAGCTGAAGGTCAGAAACTGCCTTCTGTGCAAGTGTCGGGTTGATGATGAACTCGCCGTCGATCATGCCAACCTGTGTGGTTGCACATGGGCCGTCAAATGGGATATCAGAAATACAGGTTGCAATGGAAGAACCAAGCATAGCCGGGATCTCCGGATTGCACTCCGGATCAACAGACATAACCATGTCTACCAGTGTTACGTCATTTCTGTAATCCTTCGGGAACAGTGGACGCATTGGGCGGTCGATAACACGGGATGTAAGGATCGCATGTTCGCTTGCCTTACCCTCTCTCTTGTTGAATCCTCCCGGGATCTTTCCTACTGCGTACATTTTCTCCTCATACTCAACGCTTAACGGGAAGAAATCGATCCCTTCTCTTGGCTCTTTGGATGCGGTAGCAGTAGCAAGGACCGTAGTATCACCGTAGTGCATAAGAGCAGCACCATTGGCCTGTTTCGCTACACGTCCGATATCTACAGTCAGTGTTCTTCCTGCAAGTTCCATGGAATAACTTTTGTACATATTCGTTCTCCTTTTCTTATTATATTAATATCTGACAGGAGCCCGAAACAACTGAAAAGACCACTTCCTTTGAAAAAGATCTCGACCGGAAATGGGCTTTTCAGTAGTCTCGGAAATCACTCCTGCGGTAATTCCGTCTGTGTTTATCACACATGTTAAAATGGGGCGGATGGAATCATCCGCCCCTCCCGTAGCAATTATTTTCTTAAACCTAATTTCTCAATCAGTGCACGGTATCTTTCGATGTCTGTTTTCTTAAGATAAGCAAGAAGGCCACGTCTCTGACCTACCATTTTCAGAAGACCTCTTCTGGAATGATGATCTTTGTGGTGTGTTTTAAGATGCTCTGTGAGCTCCTGGATTCTTGCTGTAAGAACTGCAACCTGAACCTCCGGTGAACCTGTGTCACCCTCTGTTCTTGCATACTCTTTCATGATCGCTGTTTTCTTCTCTTTAGAAATCATTGTTGTTTCCTCCTTGAAATTTTAATTAAACGCCGGGTATTAAGAAGTGGTCGGAGTCTCCGGCTTCTGAATACTGGCTTTTTTCACCTCGAACAGTATAGCACACGGTTTCTGACCTGTAAACTGTTTTTTCGAAAAGTTTTTCCCGAAAGTTTTTATTTTTCGAGACTGCGGAAATAAGCCTTTCCCTTTTCTGCATCCTTCAGGAGCTGCTGCTTTAGTGCTTCTATGGACGAAAAGCGCTTCTCCGGTCTGGAATAATGAAAGAATTCCACTCTGCAGGGCTCTCCGTACAGATCCTCCTCGCAGTCAAAAAGATAGGTCTCAACACCCAGGAATTTCTCTCCGATGGTTGGTTTATATCCTACGTTTGTGATCCCGCAAAGGGTTCTGTCCTTAAAATGGGACACGGTATCATAAACGCCATTTGGCGGCATCAGCTTTTCTTTTGCAGGAACGATATTGGTAGTGGGAAGAAGGACCTTATGTCCCATTCCTCTTCCATGTTCGATCACACCGTCCACAAAAAAGGGGATTCCCAGCAGATCATTAACCTTTTCCATATTTCCCTTTTTCAGTTCCTCACGGATAAATGTACTGCTGATCTTTCTGCGGCCTTCCATTTCTTTCGGAACAACATCCACAGTAAAGCCAAGCTTCCTTCCCATAGTCTCCAGAAGCTGTGGTGTTCCCTTGCGTTCATACCCGAACCTGAAATCTTCTCCCACTGCAACATGCTCCGCCTGAAGATCTCCCACCAGGATTTCTTTAATAAAGGTTTCCGCCTTCATATGACGGATCCGGTTATCCAGCGGACATTCGATCAGCACATCCACGCCTGCTTTCTCAAGAAGCTGACATCGTTCCTCTTTTGTAAAGATCATCTGACTGCCGATGCCAAGAGAAAAAAGGACTGTCTGCAGACCTTTTTCTTTCTGTTCCAGGATCTTCTCCACCAGTTTCTGGTGTCCACGGTGTATGCCGTCAAATTTTCCAAGTGTCACCGCACTCTTTGAAAGGCGCGGAAATTCTCCGTCGATCTTCAAGTATTCCATATCTTCTGCTGCTCCTGCAAGTTTTTATAAAATGTCATACAAAAAACATGCGGATGGGTACGTATTTCTGTTTTCTTTCATCCCAGCCGTATATTCCTGTGAAATTTCCGCTGCTTTTATACATCCGGACTTTTTCTTCCCTGCTGCCTCCCTGTACCAGTTCTTCCGGAAGCGGGTTTCCGTTATTGAGAAGTCTGTCTCCCTCCGGTGTACAGGTAAGGACCGGATACATGGAAAGTACATCCTCGATGGAAACAAGCTTTTCCCCGATGGTCCCATCGGCAACCGCTTCCTCCACCTGGGAAAGTGTCATGCTCTCTTCCAGAGTGAAATTTCCGGACCTGGTCCGAAGCAGCTCTTCCATGGCTCCGCCGCAGCCTAATTTTTCTCCGATGTCATTGCAAAGTGTACGGATATAGGTGCCCTTGCTGCAGGTAACGCTTATGCGTACCAGCGGAAGCTCCATATCCAGTATCCTTATCTCATAAAAAACCACAGGGCGCGGCTTACGCTCTATGGTTTTTCCTTCTCTGGCCAGTTCATAAAGCTTCTTTCCGTTTACCTTCAGGGCCGAATACATAGGAGGGACCTGCTGCTGTTCTCCCACAAAGGATCCCACTGCCTCACGGACTTCCTCTTCCGTGACGGTAACAGGTTTCTCAGAAAGAACAGCTCCGGTCATGTCCTGGGTATCTGTGGAAACTCCCAGCCTTAAAACCGCCTCATATGTTTTTTCTTTTTCTGTAAGAAGCTCCACCAGCCGGGTCCCCTTGCCCAGTGCAACAGGAAGTACTCCCTCTGCTGCCGGATCCAGAGTCCCAGTATGGCCAATCTTTTTCATGTGGAGAATCCCACGCAGCTTTGCAACAACATCATGAGAGGTATAACCTTTTTCCTTTCGGATCACAAGTATTCCGTCCATGATCTTATCTTTACTCCTCTGCAAGCTGTTTTTCAATTTCAGCAGTAAGGTTATTGATCACATCGTACATGGAGCCCTGCATATCACAGCCGGCTGCACGCACATGTCCGCCGCCTCCGAAAAATACGGCAATCTTGCTTACATCCACCTTACCATTGGAACGGAGAGATACCTTAAAGAGCTGCGTCTGCATCTCATAGATAAAGATCGCAACCTCCACACCAGCAGTCAGACGGAGCTGGCTCACGATTCCCTCCAGATCCTTTCCTTCCACACTGTAGAAATCCATCTCCCGTTTTTTCAGATATCCGACCACACACTTACCGCCCTGAAGGAGAATACTCTCTGCCAGGACACGTCCCATGACCTGATTCTGAAGATATGTTTTCTGGTAAAAGGACTCATCGATGATCCTGCTGAAATCAAATCCTGTTTTCATCAGTTCTCCGGCGATCCTCATGGTTTCCGGTGTTGTGGAAGAATACTGGAACACGCCGGTATCATGTGCCATTCCTGTATAAATAGGAACCGCAATAGAACGATCGATCTTGTCTGAATCCAGAAGTCCGTAAAGAACTTCGCTGGCAGAGCTGATCTCGCCTCTTACATGATTGACATCCGCAAATCCGTTATTGCTCACATGATGATCAATGCAGGCTGTCTTTTTTGCTGCATCGAAATATTTCCGAGCAACAGCAAGCCTGTCCAGTGCGCTGACATCACAGGTGATAAAAAGATCATACACCTTATCTTCTTCTGCTTCTGTCTTAACCTCATCCATTCTGTCAATGTAATCAAATACAGGTTTCCGGTCTTCCAGATAAACATCTGCTTCTATATCAGGAAAATATTTCCGGATATAGAGATACAGAGCCATACAGGAACCAATGCAGTCCCCATCCGGACGGATGTGACCGCCAATGCCAACGGTTTTTACATTTTCCAGTATTTCTGAAATGTTTTTCATTTTTTCCACCTATTCCTCTGTTTCCATCCCACTCATTACGTCATTGATCTTCTTTGACATATTTACACCATATTCAATAGACTCATCCAGAACAAAACGGATCTCCGGTGTATTGCGGAGATTCAGTCTTCTGGCCAGTTCTCTCCGAACATAGCCCTCTGCATTCTTTAAGCCCCGGAGGGTGGAATCCTTGGCCTGTTTCTCGCCCAGCACACTGATGTAAGCTTTGCAGGTCTTAAGATCCGGTGCCACCTCAACAGCTGTCACAGAAGTCATCGGATGAATTCTGGGGTCCTTGATCTCGCTGTGTATGATGGTGCTGAGTTCTTTTTGAACTGCACCATTCACACGTGTATTTTTAATGCTGTTTTTTCTCATTACGAATCACTCCTATCTTGGTACCTCTACCATGATATATGCTTCGACTTTATCTTCTTCTTTGACATCATTAAAGTCATTAAATACAAGACCGCACTCATATCCGGCACGAACTTCCTTGACATCATCCTTAAATCTCTTCAGAGATGCAAGCTCACCCTCGAAGATCTGGTCCTCACCTCGTGTGATACGAACCTTACAGTTACGCTGGAATGTACCATCCAGCACATAGCTTCCTGCGATGGTTCCGACACCGGAGGCCTTGAACAGCTGACGAACCTCTGCGTGACCGATAACCTTCTCCTCGAATACAGGATCCAGCATACCCTTCATAGCTGCCTCTACATCCTCGATCGCCTGATAAATGACTTTATAAAGTCGAAGGTCAACGCCCTCCTGCTCAGCAAGCTGTTTTGCTGTAGTATCCGGACGTACATTAAAGCCGATGATGATCGCATTGGATGTTGCAGCAAGGCTGACATCAGACTCATTGATGGCACCTACACCACCATGGATCACCTTAACGATAACTTCCTCGTTGGAAAGCTTGGTAAGACTCTGTTTTACAGCCTCAACAGATCCCTGTACATCGGCCTTGACGATGATCGGAAGCTCCTTAAGATCGCTGGCCTGGATCTGGTCAAACAGGTTATCCAGAGAAAGCTTGCCTTTGGTCTCCTCGAGAAGACGGCTCTTGTTCTCTGTAACGAATGCGCCTGCAAAGTTCTTGGCTTCTTTATCGCTCTCAAAGGACATCAAGATCTCACCTGCATTAGGAACATCACCAAGTCCGAGGATCTCAACCGGAGTAGACGGACCTGCCTCTTTTACACGACGTCCCTTATCATCCATCATTGCACGTACCTTACCATTGCATGCACCTGCGGCAATAAAGTCTCCCACATGAAGAGTACCCTTCTGAACAAGGATGGTAGCAACCGGTCCTTTACCTTTATCAAGCTGAGCCTCAATAACAAGACCTCTTGCCTCACGGTTCGGATTGGCTTTGAGCTCGGAAACCTCAGCAGTAAGAAGAATCATCTCAAGAAGATTCTCAATTCCTTCTCCTGTATGTGCGGATACCGGAACAAAGATGGTGCTTCCGCCCCAGTCCTCAGGAATCAGTTCATACTCGGAAAGCTCCTGTTTTACACGCTCTACATTTGCACTTGGTTTATCGATCTTATTGATGGCAACGATGATCTCAACACCGGCTGCCTTTGCATGGCTGATCGCCTCTACTGTCTGCGGCATTACACCATCGTCTGCGGCAACGACCAGAACTGCGATATCTGTAGCGTTGGCACCACGCATACGCATAGCTGTGAACGCCTCATGTCCCGGTGTATCCAGGAATGTGATCTTCTGACCTTTGATATTTACCACGTAAGCACCGATGTGCTGTGTGATTCCGCCGGCCTCGCCTCTGGTTACGTTTGTATTACGGATGGCATCCAGAAGAGATGTTTTACCATGGTCAACGTGACCCATAACACAGACTACCGGAGGTCTCGGAACCATATCATCCTCATCCTCTTCGTCCTCTTTGAGGAGCTCTGCGATCACATCCACCTTTTCTTCCTTCTCAGCAATGATATCAAAGCCAAGTGCGATCTCCTCTGCCTTTTCAAAGTCGATCTCCTGGTTTACGGTTACCATGACACCTTCCATGAAAAGCTTCTTAACGATCACTGACGGCTGCATCTTCATTGCGTCCGCAAGCTCACGGATAGTAAGCTTCTCCGGAATGGTGATCTCCTTGATCTCCGGTTTCTTCTCTTCCTGCTTCGGCTGTGGATTCGGTTTCTGAAGTGCTTTCGGGATTCTGGAATTCGGTCTGCGTCCGCCCTGATTTGGTCTGCGTCCGCCCTGGGTACCTTTCTCGAATTCTTTCTTCTTGTTCTTATTCTCTCTGTCACGCTCACGCTTGCTGTCCTTGGATGTCTTGGTCAGCTCCGGAGTGAATACAGCATCTGAAGAGCCACCGCTTCTTCTCTGTCCCGGACGCTGTCCGCCGCCCTGGCCACCACGGTTTGCTCCGCTGAAACGGTTGTCTCCGCCTCTTCCGCCTTCGGAACGTCCGCCCTGGCCTCCCTGGCCACGGTTTGCTCCACCGCCGAAACGGTTTCCTCCGTCTCTTCTTCCTTCAAAGCTTCCGCCCTGACCTCCCTGGCCACGGTTTGCTCCACCGCCGAAACGGCTTCCGCCTCTTCCGTCATTCTGACGTGGGCCTCTGTTTCCCTCGCCCTGTCTTGCCGGACGTCCCTCACCATTCTGGGAACGATTTCCGCCAAAACGATTTCCGCCGTCTCTTCTTCCCTCGAAGGTTCTTCCGTCACGATTTCCGTCTCTTCTTCCTTCCGGACGGTTGCCCTGCGGTCTTCCGCCCTGAGTACGATTCTGGCCACTCTGACCGTTTCTCTGCTCACCGGACTCACCGTTTCGTGTGTTTGCTCCTGCGCTTCTCTGACCGCCGTTCTGTGGACGTGCCGGTCCCTTTCTCTCGCCTGCTGCCGGTTTTCTTCTTCCTTTACCGCCATCGCTGGCATTCTGTGCATGAAATACACGGATGATATTTTTTTTCTTTTTCGGTGCTTCAGATTTGTTACCCTCTGTATTCACCGTTGTTGTCTTTTCTTCTGTTTTTGGAGTATCCAATTGTCTATATTGCTCCTTTCCCGATCTGTTGAATTTATCTTTTATCATTTCTATCGTCAAACCTCCTTACAGACGCCTGTATCATGCAGGTTATCTGCCGGATTCTTTTTCCAGCGCCTTCATGATCGCCTTTGCAAAATTTTCGTCCTGCACGGCAAGGCTGGCACGGAATTCTTTGCCCATTGCTCTGCCCAGGCTCTCTTTGTCTGAAAGGAAATATAACGGAACTTCATAATAGGTACACATATTCCGAAATTTCTTTTTTGTGTTTTCGGAGGCATCATCTGCCACCAGTGCCAGGAAACCTTTTCCTGTTTTTACGGATTTCTCTGTGGAAAATTCTCCGCTCACTGTTTTTCCTGCTTTTGTCGCAAGTCCGATGAGTGATAAAACCTTATTGTTTTTCAATTGATCCAAACTCCTTTTTGAGGTTCTGATACACTTCATCCGGAACTGCCATTTTCAAGGAACGCTCCAGGCCATGGTTTTTGATAGCCTTTTCCAGGCATTCCTCTGAGAAACAAAGGTATGCGCCGCGTCCGTTTTTCTTACCTGTAGCGTCCAGGATGATCTCATTCTCTGATGTCCTGAGAACTCGTATCATTTCCTTTTTGCTTTTCATTTCCCTGCAGCCGGTACACTGACGCATGGGAATCTTGGTTCTCGTTTTCATTATTCTTCGGCATCTCCATCTGCTGTTTCTTCAGCTTCTGTTTCTGTCTCTTCTGTATCTTCCTCTGCTTCTTCAAGCTCTTCGGAAACAGCCTCTTCTGTCATTTCTTCCTCTGCTTCCTCGTGTTCCTCATCGTAATCATCGTAGAAGTCACCGGACTCTCTTGCCTGTGTCTCGCTCTTGATGTCGATCTTGAAGCCTGTAAGTCTTGCAGCAAGACGTGCGTTCTGTCCTTCCTTACCGATAGCAAGGGAAAGCTGGTAATCCGGAACTACGACCAGTGCGGTCTTCTCATCCGGGTCAGCCATAACTGCGATAACCTTTGCAGGGCTTAATGCATTCTCGATAAGGATCGCCGGGTTCTCATCCCAGTTGATGATATCGATCTTCTCACCGTGAAGCTCGTTAACAACTGCACCTACACGTGCACCGTTCATACCAACGCATGCTCCCACAGCATCTACATCCGGATCGTTGCTCCATACAGCGATCTTGGTACGGGAGCCTGCCTCACGGGCAATGCTCTTGATCTCAACGGTACCGTCTCTTACCTCTGCAACTTCGGACTCGAAAAGTCTCTTTACAAGACCGGGATGTGTTCTGGAAACCAGGATACGCGGTCCCTTCGGTGTATCCTTAACTTCAAGAATGTAAACTTTTACTCGCTCAGTTGGCTGGAAGGTCTCACCCTTTACCTGTTCGTTCTCTGTAAGTACTGCGTCTGCCTTACCAAGGTTGATGCTGACATTTTTGCCCATTACTCTCTGAACAATACCGGTTACCACTTCTTTTTCGATTCCATAGTACTGATCGTAAAGAACTTTACGCTCTTCCTCACGGATTTTCTGAAGAATGACATTCTTTGCATTCTGGGTTGCGATACGTCCGAATTCCTTGGACTGGATCTCAACCTTCATAACATCACCGATCTCTGCGTTCGTGTTTGTTTTCTGTGCATCCACCAGAGAAATCTCCAGCGCCGGATCCTCCACATGCTCTACAACAGTTCTGTCAGCGTAAACACTGAAGTCACAGGTCTCCGGATCGATCATAACGTGAACGTTATCTGCCTTTCCGAAATGGTTCTTACATGCCTGGATCAGTGACTGCTCAATTGCCTCCAGCAGTGTATCCTTACTGATGTTTTTCTCTTTTTCGAGAACGTCCAGCGCATCTCTTAAATCTCTGCTCATTTTTCTTTTTTCCTCCTGAATTTTACAGATTCGATTCTCTTTTAGAATTCGATCGCGAGACGAATCAGGGCAATATCTTTTTTATCAAAGGTACGTTCTGTGCCGTCTTCATCGATTGTCACACTGTTACTATCATATGCATTTAAAATACCGCAGAATTCTTTCTGTTTCTCGATGGGCCGGTAGGTACGGATCTCCACCAGCTTGCCAAGGCTTCTCTTAAAGTCTTTTTCTTTTTTAAGAGGCCGGTCAAGTCCCGGAGAACTGATCTCCATAATGTAGCTATCCTCGATGAAATCCTGCTCATCCAGTATATCGCTGAATGCACGGCTTACGTCCTCGCAGTCATTGACTGTGATTCCGCCCGGCTTGTCGATATAGCCTCTGAGATACCAGGTTCCGGCTTCCTTGACATACTCCACGTCTACCAGCTCAAAGCCCCTGGACTCCACGATCGGTGTAAGGATCGCCTCTGTCTTCTGTTCATATTCTTCCCGTCTGCTCATGCTTCCCACCTGCCTTTCCTATTTCTGCCTATTTCTGAACAAATTCCTTCTCAGCAAATAGGAGCGGGCTCTCGCCCACTCCTATGCCAACAAGTTCTTAGTTTCGTTCATTGTAACACCAATGTCTGTTAAATGCAAGTATTAATTGCGATTTCCGGTTTTTGTCCCCGCATAGGGAATGTCCCATGTACCACACCGTTTGATTTCCTCTTTGTTATTTCAATTCACGTTCCCGCGTGGGGAACGACCCTTTCAATCTCCACGAATCTCTTTGCGTTGATATTTCAATCCACGTTCCCTCGTGGGGAACGACATCATCAACCAGGCTATCACTATCTTCTACACTCATTTCAATCCACTTTCCCTCGTGGGGAACGACGATAGCAAGCATCCCAGACATTGCTTCTTTTCCATTTCAATCCACGTTCCCTCGTGGGGAACGACTTCCGGATCCGCACGAGATCACCGCAAAGACAGAATTTCAATCCACTTTCCCTCGTGGGGAACGACGGTGTTAGCCCTATTACAAATACCATTTACTATGATCTCAATCCACGTTCCCTCGTGGGGAACGACACATGTACCACAACTTTTCTGCTGACCTGTGATAATTTCAATCCACGTTCCCTCGTGGGGAACGACGGTGGCAGTATACTGTAACTCGTGGAGTAAGCGATTTCAATCCACGTTCCCTCGTGGGGAACGACTATACACCGACATGCAGAAGTTGATTATGTTCAATTTCAATCCACGTTCCCTCGTGGGGAACGACCCGGGATCACGATGACATTCACCAGAGCATTGCCATTTCAATCCACGTTCCCTCGTGGGGAACGACCATGGAGAAACCTCTAAGTTATCCCAATCAGCAGATTTCAATCCACGTTCCCTCGTGGGGAACGACGAGGTCCTTATTTGATCTTCCTTTCCCCTTGCCGATTTCAATCCACGTTCCCTCGTGGGGAACGACCACGGGCAGTATGGATAGATCTCTCTGTCTTTTCTATTTCAATCCACGTTCCCTCGTGGGGAACGACGGCCAGGTGGATTCCTGGCAGCAGTTCTCTGATATTTCAATCCACGTTCCCTCGTGGGGAACGACGAAACAACTACGAAAGGAGCTGGCTATATGTTTATTTCAATCCACGTTCCCTCGTGGGGAACGACAGAGGAAGCGATAGACATCGATGACGATGAGGAAATTTCAATCCACGTTCCCTCGTGGGGAACGACCGTCCCTGGAAAGACGGTCCAGCTGGTATACGATCAATTTCAATCCACGTTCCCTCGTGGGGAACGACCGATTCCCTATGTGGCCAGTGTGACCAATATAGAATTTCAATCCACGTTCCCTCGTGGGGAACGACCCAGACGGATATCACTCTCTGGATCTATATACAGAATTTCAATCCACGTTCCCTCGTGGGGAACGACGATGGTGTTCGCATTGTTGGTGTATGTATCAGCAATTTCAATCCACGTTCCCTCGTGGGGAACGACGGTGTTTCTACGGAAACTGACTATTTAAAAAGTATTTCAATCCACGTTCCCTCGTGGGGAACGACGTATCTGTATATTTCACTATACATATATTCACATATTTCAATCCACGTTCCCTCGTGGGGAACGACTGCGCTGGGTGTAACCACTGTAACCACTTTTTTATTTCAATCCACGTTCCCTCGTGGGGAACGACGATAAATGTCCGGGCGGTTGTTCATCATGATGTATTTCAATCCACGTTCCCTCGTGGGGAACGACCGCTGTCCGGTTCAGCTTCTCTGCGATCAGTGTATTTCAATCCACGTTCCCTCGTGGGGAACGACCGGGAGCCTTTTTTCGAAGGCGTACTGCTCCATTATTTCAATCCACGTTCCCTCGTGGGGAACGACGATATTTACAAAGGACTGCATCCTCTTGTAAGAATTTCAATCCACGTTCCCTCGTGGGGAACGACGGCAAATTTTCACAAATATTCTTTGTTTTTTTATGCAATAAATATAATTTTTCTACTTTTTATTATCCCTTCTCTCTTTTCTTTAGTGTTATTCATGTTACTTTTCTGATTTTTGTAGTGCGAATCCTGCCGGCATTTTATGTGTACTTCTGATTCGCACCTACATAATTAAAGGTTGATCTACTGGAATTCCACGTTCTATACCTACATGTTCTATTTTAGTCTGATAATTATTTCCGAGGTAATAAAAACGTAAGCTATCTTTATTTTTGTCAATAATATCAGACAATATCCCCTTCAAAGCAACACTTTGAGCGCTATCCAAAATACACTCAAATACAGAATTTTGCACCCTTCTTCCATAATTTGTACATTGCTTCGCCACTTTACGCAAACGAGTTCTTCCTGCAGTTGTCTCTGTATTTACATCATAAGTAATCACTACCAACACTTTGTCACCTCATTTCCACAAAAACACTGGATAACTGTCCAAATCTCCTCTTAAATATCTTGCCAACAACATTGCCTGTACATAAGGAACCATTCCCCATTCCACCTTTTCTTTCAAGAACGGATGTGTGATGGTTTCCTTCTTTTTCTTCTGCCATTCTACCAACAGCTTTTTTCGCAGCTCATCATCCATCAGAACAGCTCCATTTTCTTTTTTGGTAAAATTCTTTCCATTTACAATCTTTTTGTTAACAAGCGATAATACAAAACGATCTGCCAATACAGCTCTTAATTCCTCTATCATATCCAAAGCCAGTGATACTCTACCTGGTCTTTCGGTATGAAGATATCCCACATAAGGATCCAGCCCCACACACTCCAGGGAAGAAGCAATCGTATTTGTCAACAACGTATATACAAAAGACAACATTGCATTCATATTATCTAACGGTGGTCTTTTATTTCTTCCTTGAAATGAAAAATCCTTTTTCTGTTGCAAAATCATTTCATCAAAAACTCCAAAATACACGCTGGCCGCTTCCCCTTCAAAACCTCTTAATTGTGCTTTTGATTCACATGTTTGAATTAATCCCAACGTATGTTTCAGCTTTTCTGATGCTATTTTTATTTTGTCCGCATCTACCTGCATACTATGATCTCTAACACAGCGTTCCAACACCCATCTTGCATTATACACCTTTCCAAGTATACAGTTTTTTGCAATTTCCAGGCTGATTGCTGAATCCAAACTGCTTGCATACTGCTGTTCTCGCAAAAGCACATTTCCTCTTGTCTTTCCGGTTATCCTCGCAAGAAATTTTCCCTGGGGCGTCATAAAACAAAGAGAGATATTTTTTTCTGCACAAGATCCCATCAATGCCGGACTGACGCCCCTGTATCCAAAGGAAACTATCCCTTCCAGATTATGTAATGGAAGTCTTCCTTTTTCTTTATCCTCTTCAAAAACAACTATATTTTCTCCATCTAAACCCAAATAGCTGTTTTCAGAAGTTACATACAACGTATTCAAAAGTTTTTTCATGTCTCTTCCTCCTTCAGCATCTGGTCTATATAATGTTTCACAGAAACTTGTTTGTTTAATTTGGGCAGACAAAGTTCCTTTAATGAACAGGAATTACACATTTTACCTGTTTTTACCTTCGGAGTATAACCTCTATTGTAATACTGATGCATCTCTTCAAATATATCTTTGACTGCATTTCTCAGATCCTCTGTAATTTCCACAACTTCTCTTCGTCTTGTTTCTCCATAAAAAAGAGCTGCTTCAGGTATTGTTGCAGAAAACATTTCTTCGAGACATAAAACCTGTGCCACAAGCTGCAATCTATCGGCATCTGTTGATTTTTCTTTTCCTTTTTTGTATTCTACCGGATAAACAGAATACATTCCCCGATGTCCATGAAGCCGTATTCCATCTTCACATTTATGAAATTCTACAAGATCACACTCTCCACTCACTCCCATAATTCTTGAAGAAACCGGCAAAGCTCTTACCAAAATAGTATCTTTTCTTTTTTCCGTCAAATATGGATCATGTACCTTCTGGTGCATCAGTTTTCCAACAGCTGTATGAACATTTTCTGCCCACTGCTGCTCAACATGGATCAATGCCCACTGTCTTCTGCAAAATTTAAAATGCTGTATACCTGATATCATCAAATAATCATCTTCTGTATACTCCATCAAATCATCCTTTTTACTTCAACAGATTCCGGTATTTTATCATTATGAATTTCAACTGTATAATCCTGATATCTTCTCGGATATTCTACATTTTCTTTTCGTGTTACTTCAACTGCATCAAACAATTTATATGCCGGACAATCTCCCAATTCTTTACTGTGCTTAAACACGATCAGTTCACGTACTGACATTTTTCCACGGGCTGCTGAATGGTCATTTTCAAACATATTTATGATCGCATCCCACAGAAGTTCCAGATCTTCTTCTGTAAATCCTGTTGTTTTTCGTGCAAGATTTGCAGATATAAAGCCCTCTGCGCGATACAATGCATATGGCACAATACTCTTTCTTCCCATTTCGGTACTTTTATTTTCGGCATCTTTTTCTGTTGTGATTGCCACACGGGTAATGGTAACTTCCTGACTGATCACTGGGTCGATACTTCTGGCAAATCCAAGCTGAACTGGGCCACGCACCTGTCCGCAGTTTAAAGAAGCTTTTACAAAAGTAGTCATTACTGCCCCAAAAGTTCTGATATCATAATAATTTTCACACATGTAATCCCGCAATTTTGAATCCACACCCGGATCACTTTTTTTCAGTTTTTTTAATGCTTCCGTTACTTTCTTATCATCTGTTTCTTTGATTCCAACATTTTCACATGCCGTTCGGTCACTTCGATTCAACGGAACATCTTCTTTAATATAAATTTTGTAACCCTGTGCATCCTCTTTTACTGTTTCCACATAATTTCTTATTTTTCTTTTCAGGCAGACATCCGTAACAAGCCCTAAGCCGCTTTCCGGATCTATTCTTGGCATATTTCCTGCATCCGGATCTCCATTTGGATTACCATTTTCCACATCAAATAAAACTACAAACTCATATCTGTTTTTAATAACTTCGCTCATCTATTTTCCCTCCCGTTTTCCCAAATACTTTCCTGTTTCTGGTGGTAATACCCCAAAATAAATTTTCCTTGTTCCTCCAATGGCAAACGTTTTGGATAAGCTTCTAGCTTACTCACCAATTCGCCCAAAAGATCTTCATATTTTCTTTTCAAATACCCTTTATCTCTTTCTATTTTTTTTATATGACTATTCTTTAATTTAAACAATACTGGAAATACTGATGCCGGTGTTGCACATGCTGAATTAAAATACCGATCTCGAATTGTTGATTTTATTCCAGGATTTGCCTCTGTCTGAATCGACTCCAACACAGAAAATAATCTTCCCAATACATATGCTACATCATTAGATTCTTCATTTAATCCCATACAGATCTCTCCTTCCGTATTTTTATAATTTTTTATCAGAAATGCCTTAACAATAGAAACTCTTCCCCATGTTACACATCCCTGCTCAGCCCGTATTCTTATTAATGTATCTGTATACAAACTTGCCGGATACCTGGAATTTTGTAAAATAGCTGAAAACGCCATAGCGGCCATATTGGAGATTGTTTTTTTATCCCGTGAATTCATATTCACTGTTTCTTTTAACATATCTTCAATTCCAAGATATTCCCGCTCTTCCCATTTAGGTTTTATCATCTGCATTCGTTCATAATGACATGCCAGATTTTTCGTAATATTTCCAAATGAACTCTGATAAAAAAATCTTACAGATAACCTGGCAGCATTTGGTGCCAGACATAAAATATAAAACTTCTGAGATGGATTTAATTCAATGTCATCAATTATGATCTGTTCATCTTTTCTGAGTTTTTCAAAAAATCCATGTACCTCACTTTGATTATCTTTTACCGGATTTAACAATGCTAAAAGCGCATCCTGATATTCCGTCTTTGCCTCCTCTGCCCAATATACAATAATAGAATCTCCCAGCGGAAACGTATATTTCTTTTGTGCCAGCAAATAATTCAACGCACTTGTGTAAGCAAACTCTGCATATTTTCCGACCGGTGCATTATAGCTCTGTTCTTTTCCATAAGATTCAAATGATGGTGCATTAAAAGAAACCAAAGCTGCACCACTGGACTGTGCTCCCGGCACCCCTTTTATATTCCTGTGAATTCTTGAAATTTCAGTTTTTTCTCCTGTTACCAGACAAATTCCACTTATATCTGTTTCCGACTGTTTACTTTCTACATTCCATATTTGCTCTATTTCCTTGTCATCCTGGGCATATTTTTTATCCATACAGAATATAAGATTTCCACCATCCGTGATCTCCTCCCAGTTTTCTAAAACAGCAGCATTTTCTTTTGCTTTTTCCGGATTCCATTTATAAAAAAAAGCACATATAGCCTGTGCCATTTCTCCGGAAGTATTTTTCAACAACTTCAGATGCTTCTCCTTTGCCGCTTCAAAGCATTCTGTAATTCTTTTTCCTGTACCACTCTTATCAATTCCAAGCATATATTTCGAATTATCACATAAAAAATTCGCCGCAACTCCGGATGATCGCGTGAGCATTGCCGGAACTTTCATTGTTTGTGAAATCCAAATCTGTTTCTTCCCTGCCTGTCTCTCCTCCTTCAGCCATAAGATATTCTTTATATCCCCGTCTGTAGACAAATTGATTCCATAAGAAACTTTTGCCTGACACCACCCCTGTTTGGGTAATTTTTCTTGTCTTTCCAAATCTTCATAATATTTCACCAATGCCTGCAGTATCATCGAACCACCTCGCAGTTTCGCACATCTATTACTCCCTGTTTCATGATTGCTCTAAAAAACATGGGGCTAAGATTCTCTTCATCCGAATAATCAATATCATATAGCATAAATCCAAAATCTTTTTCCTCTACATCGTCATATGCAGTATGAATTTCCTCTTCATTACACAACTCAAAATTTGCAGGAAATTCCCGACACCCAAAATAAGGCATACTGTAACATGCGCCTCTTTTCAATCTCCTCATAATAATATCCTTGAATTTCCCTGGATTATCCGTTTCATTTGCTTTCTCCGTCATTTCAAAATGAGCTTCAATAACATACTCTACATCACTTAACAACAAAGACGCTCTCTGTACAATTTCCTCTTTACTGCTTAAATATAGGGGTTTCATTCCTCCATTATAGGCTTCAAGCACTTTACTTGCAGATACCTTACTCTTCACTTCATTTCTTCTTACACTGGTAAATTTAACCGGTTTCTTCACATAAATCTTATCTATACACCATTTCATGCCCGGATGCCAGTAAATTGCTTCCAAAATTCCTCTGGCAGCCGACGGTGTTATTACATCATAAGAACACCGTTCTACTTTCATCTCTGGTCTTGAAAATAATGCATAATCCCCCCACACTCTGACCTTTACTCCCATTCCCATAGGCACTTTCCCTCTTTTCTCATATTATTTCACCAGCTTTATAACATGCTGCTATATAATCTCGTGATTGATAATAAAAATCTGTATTATAGTCCGAAATATGTGCATCAATCCAGGAATGATAAATTTCCCATATTCCCTTTTCAAGTTCTGTATCATCGTATATGTCTTCTATTAATCTCTCATATACTTCTCCAATATCCCAGTAATCCGGAATTGCATACCTGCATATTGATACATTGTCAAATTCGCCCTCCGGAATATCACATTGCTCTGTAAATTCTGCCGCAACTTTTTCTATTGGCTCACAGTGAAAGACATCCGCATAGTTATATATTCGCTTTATATTTTCCATTCCAAGATAATCCGTAACTTTCCACCGACGTTGTTTTTGAGTTCGTCCTATGTACTCGATCAAACTACAGGTAAAAAACAAAGCATTATTATTTTTTCTCGCCATAAACAACCTCACTTCCTACAAATTTCAATGTATCCAGTGCTGAAATTGTATGAAAACTGATTTGATGCGTTGGATACTTGAATTTTACCAATTCCCAGAAAGCAGCTCTTGAAATCTTTCCATCCAGATAATTTTGCAGATAATTGTAGATTGTATCATCTGCCATTGGTCCTTCCACAATATCATACTGATGTGCCTGTCCCTTTCGACAGGAAATAATAAAATCCAGCCATTCTTCCGTCATTTTATCGAATTTAAGAATATTTAATCTCTGATTTTCTGTATACTCATACTTGTTAATATATCCTTTTTTACCATATCTTATAGCCCATCGTTCTGCCTGCTTTTCAATATTTGTACAATAAAAACCAAAATAAAAATCTTTGTTAAATCTGGCTTTTCTGATTTCCGGATATTCCACTACCTCTTTGCTCCCATGATATAGAATCATATGCAGCTCCTTTTTTCTGTAAATTCTTTTTATTTTTAATAATTTTCTTTTATTTTTTCTCGTCATCTTAAATATACTACACTCATCCAAAATATACAATACTTGCCCCTAAATTATTTACATTTAAATTTATTGAATTCTTTTTATTTATATATTATATTTATAGTATGTCAGAAAACATTTTAATGCCTATGAAGGCAGGCGACTTGCTTGATTCGATTAAAATGGTTCCTGTGGATTGAAATAATAATTTTAAATGTAACCGTGTAGAATTAGAACAGGGAGATTAAGGTTTTTCCACCTTAATCTCCCTGCTCTAATCTACATATTTTCACAACCAAACTGCCATGCCACAGTCAACCTCAAGATTCAGTCCTGTCTCCTCTGAATATTGTTCTAAATCTGTCAGTTCATAGAAATCCTTTATATCTTCCGAAACCAGCTTCAGCATCCCCGCATCATTATATTTCTCAAATTCCTGTTTATACAAATTCACACAATATTGTACAGCCCGTCTCATTCCGGATTTTGTAAAACCTTTATTTTTCAGATCCTGTATCACTTCCTGAGCATCTTCTTCCTGATTTACAAAAACGGTTACCGTGTTTTCATCTATCAGTTTAAACTCTCTTTCCACTGTAGCAAAATGATGCCATCCCCCATTAAACTCTTCGCAGATTTTCTTTTTATCCAAACTTTCACCTCGCATATGATAAAGCATTTCAAAGTATCTTGTTACAGTCTGCATATCTTCAATTTTACATTCATTCGCAAGCAGCGCTTTCGAAACATCCATCTGCTGTCTCTGCCCTGGAACTTTTTCAGCATCATCAAACTGAAAAATCACCACTTTGCTTTCTTCTATCGTCCGTTTTCCCTCACGATTACACCTTCCTGCCGCCTGAATGATAGAATCTATTCCTGAAAGCTGTCTGTATACTGTATAAAAATCAAGATCTACTCCTGCCTCTACCAGACTTGTTGAAATTACAATGCACTTTTTCCCTTCTCTCAATCGTTCTTTTATCTGCTTTAACATACGCTTTCTATGTTTTGGATACATGCTCGTAGATAAATGATAAACGCCATCTTCTCTCATAGCATTATAAATTTTTTGAGCTTTCTTTTTTGTATTCACAATGCATAATGCCTGTGTTTCTCTTAACAGACATTCTTCCACGTCTTCTTCTGACAATTTTCCATCGTTTTCAAAGTGAACTCTTTTAAAAAACTCAAACTGTTCCTCTGTCCTTGGACAAAGCTCAGTAATCTGCTTTATATTGCAAAAAAAAGCATCCAATGCCGGTTGTGTAGCTGTACATAATACTGCACTCACCTTATAATTTATCACCAGTTCTTCAATTGCTGTCAGACAGGGTTTCAAATAGTCATTTGGCAACATCTGTGCTTCATCAAATATGATCACACTATTTGCCATATTATGTAATTTTCTGCATTTTGAAGATTTATTTGAAAACAAGGATTCAAAAAATTGTACATTCGTTGTAACTACTACTGGTTTATCCCAGTTTTCAGAAGCAAGCTGCATAGGTTTCAGTTCTTCTGCTTCCTCATAATCTATGTTGCAATGATTTTCCAGAACATTTTCATCTCCTAATATCCTTCGAAAAACTGCTGCATTTTGTTCGATAATACTGGTATAAGGTATCACATAAATAATACGTTTCATGTGATGCTTAACTGCATGCCTTAATGCAAATGCAAGCGATGCAACCGTTTTACCTCCACCAGTCGGAACCGTCAGCCGAAAAAGGCCTTTTTCTCTCTCTCCGTTTTCCAGGCAAGCTTTTAAAATCTCTGTTCTTCTGCCATTTACACTTTCTGTTTCTGTATTTTTCAGCCACTCTGTTATATATTTTTCCAATTTATCCAGAAGCACCTGTATCTCTTGCCCCTGCTGTCGTCCCGATCTTTCTTCTGTCATAAATTCTTCTGTATCAAGAAAATCGGCATCGACAAGACAAGAATACATCATTCTCGTAAACATACTTAAAGAAAAATTTAAATCCTTCGTTTTCTCTACATTAACTGGTGATGTTTTTAACTCTGGAATCTTCACTTCTTTTTTGTATGCATAAAAATCTTCTATTTTCTTCTTTCTTCTTCCAAGTGTAGTAGATGAATTTCCTGTATCTGTGCTGACGCCATAATCGGATAAGCCAGCATGATGTCCCGCAATACACATCTCCAAAAACGGATACATCCCACCCAATTCCATGCAAACTCTTGCTCCTGCTGTTGCATGATCCACTTTTATTTCTTCTCCACGAATCCGACGTTGAAATTTATCGCTATATTTTCCGATATCATGCAGCATTCCACAGCAATATCCCCAATCTCCTTTTTCAAAAACTTCTGCAAAATCTTTTGCTTTTTCTGCCGTTCCCTGCAAATGCTCTAATATACTTTGTTCACGTTCACCATCACAATGTGCAATATAATTCATCTTCTTCTCTTCCATTTACAACACCGTACCCTCACTACAAGTTATATATTATACTGCTTTAGTTCATCTATATCAATGTATCCAAAGCGCCATCTCTTATGATAATCTCCCATTCTCCATCTCATACACCACATTCATAGTGGAGACTCTGTGGGATACCAGGACTACAGTGCGGCGGGTGGTGTCTTCTTTCAGGGACTTGAGGATGGTGGCTTCGTAGAGCTGACCTTTGTCTACGTATTTCAGGGAGGAGAGCCTTCCCCTCATATCTGCCCGTCAAACCGGGAATGAGCGTGCATCTCACGAATGGTCAGTTCCAGCCAGATCACCGTAAGCTGTGAGGTAGATGGCGGGGTGGTGATCAGATTCTCGGCTTCACACCTTTGGTGTCTCGCTTGGCGAGTTTGACTTTGTTAAGTACATATGGTTTGTCGTGGTAGGTAATGGCATACTCCTGCCTGCTTTCCAAAAGATACGCATGGTGGATCCGGTCTTCGCCGGTAAGCTTCATGCCGCGGACACCCATAGCGTTTTTCTTAGTGACGGAGATCTCGGTTTTCATGATACGGAGAAAGTAACCCTTTTCAGACTGGAACACAACCTGATCCATCTCGTCCGCTGCTCCTACGAATACAAGGCGGTCATCCTCTGCAAGCTTGGTGGAAACAATGGTACGCTTGGAAGCACGGAACTCTTCTCCTTTTACCAGCTTGCACATGCCGTTCTCTGTAACAAAGAGCACTGTGGAGGCTGCCACCTGGCTCAGCGGTGCCACATAAAGGATCTGCTCGGAAGTACTATCATAATTACCCAGATTATCTGCCGGAACACCTTTATCACGGAAACGCACCAGCGGGATATCCTCTGCCTTCACGGTGTGGAGCTTGCCGGTATCTGTAAAGATACAGATCTTGTCCGTATTCATGCAGGTAAAGACATAACGGCTCTCTGCATGAGCGGCATCCTTATTACGCTCGTAGGCATTCTTGTCAATGAGACGCATATATCCGAAACGATCCATCAGGAAGCAGACTTCGGTCTCTTCCATCTTCTTCTCCTCATAAACAGCTTCCTCTGCGTTTTCAATGGAAGTCTTACGCTTACTGCCGTATTCCTTCTTGATCTGATCCAGTTCACCCATGATCACTGCTGCCATGGAGTCATAATTATTCAGGATATCCTCATAAGCAGCAATGTTCTTCATGGTTTCCTCATGCTCCTTCATCAGAGCATCGATCTCCAGACCGATCAGCTTGTAAAGACGCATGTCCAGGATAGCTGCGGCCTGTTTTTCTGTGAATTTCAAGGATTTTGCCGCTTTTTCGGATGTCTTGGTCTTGAATTTAATCCCTTCTGTGATACCGTCGGTCAGACATTTCTTTACCTGGTCACGGCTCTTGCTACCACGGAGGATCTCGATGATCAGATCAATGACATCACAGGCTTTGATAAGGCCTTCCTGGATCTCCCGTTTCTCCTGTTCCTTGGCAAGAAGGGTTGTATATTTTCTGGAATTTACTTCAAATACAAAGTCCACATGGTGAGCAATGATCTGCTTCAGTCCCAGTGTTTCCGGTCTTCCGTCTGCAACTGCCAGCATGTTGACACCGAAGGTATCCTCCAGTCGGGTCTTCTTATAGAGCATGTTGGTAAGGTTCTCCACGTCTGCATCGCGCTTCAGTTCCAGAACGATACGGATTCCCTCCTTGGAAGACTGGTTGGAAATATCCACGATATCTGTGGTCTTCTTGGTCTCTACCAGGGTTGCGATATCATTAAGGAATTTTCCGATGTTTGCACCGATCATGGTGTAAGGAATCTCTGTGATCACCAGCTGCTGGCGACCGCCCTTCAGCTTCTCTATTTCCACCCGTCCACGGATACGGAGCTTACCTGTTCCGGATTCATAGATCTTTACAAGGTCGTCCTTATTTACTACGATACCACCTGTCGGAAAATCCGGGCCCTTGAGATAACGCATCAGCCCACGGGTGCTGATATCATTATTCTTCATGTATGCCTTCACAGCATCCACCACTTCGCCCAGGTTATGCGGCGGGATGCTGGTAGCCATACCAACGGCTATTCCGTCTGCTCCGTTTACAAGGAGGTTTGGAATACGCACCGGAAGTACTACCGGCTCCTTCTCTGTTTCATCAAAGTTCGGCATAAAGTCCACAACGTTCTTATCCAGATCTTCCAGAAAAACCTCCTGGGTCAGCTTCTCCAGGCGGGCCTCTGTGTATCGCATGGCTGCGGCTCCGTCTCCCTCGATGGAACCAAAGTTTCCATGTCCGTCCACCAATGTACGACCCTTTTTAAATTCCTGCGCCATGACTACAAGCGCATCATAAATGGAGCTGTCACCGTGGGGATGATATTTACCCATAGTATCTCCTACGATACGGGCACATTTACGGTACGGGCGGTCGTAACGGATACCCAACTCATACATATCGTAAAGGGTACGGCGCTGTACCGGCTTCAGTCCGTCACGTACATCCGGCAGTGCTCTGGAAATGATAACGCTCATGGCATAATCGATATATGATTTCTGCATGATCTCCGCATAATCGGTGCGGATGATATTGTCCTGTTTCGTATTCATAGTTTATTCTCCCAATCAAATATCCAGCTCTGCATCTGTTGCATGCTCATAGATAAAGGCCTTACGTGGCGGAACATCGCTTCCCATCAGGATCTCTGTCACATCGGAGGCCATGCGGGCATCTTCGATCTCCACACGCTTCATCATTCTTGTCTCAGGGTTCAGGGTAGTCTCCCAGAGCTGCTGGGCGTCCATCTCACCGAGACCTTTGTATCTCTGGAGCGTGAAGCTTCCCGGTTTATGGCTCTTACGGTATTTCTCAAGAGCCTTGTCATCGTAGAGATATTCCTCCTGCCCCTTCTTCGGCATTACCTTATAAAGAGGTGGCATGGCAATATACACATGTCCCTCATAGATAAGCTCCGGCATAAAACGGTAAAACAAGGTCAGAAGCAGAGTAGAGATATGAGCACCATCCACATCCGCATCGGCCATGATCACGATCTTGTCATAACGAAGCTTCGTGATATCAAAATCATTTCCGTAGCCTTCGGAAAAACCGCAGCCAAAGGCATTGATCATAGTCTTGATCTCTGCGTTGGCCAGCACCTTGTCGATGGTAGCCTTCTCTACGTTGAGGATCTTACCGCGGATCGGAAGGATCGCCTGATAGTTACGGTCTCTGGCTGTCTTGGCCGAACCGCCGGCGGAATCTCCCTCTACGATAAAGATCTCACACAGTGACGGATCCTTCTTCTCACAGTTGGCCAGCTTGCCGTTGGAATCAAAAGAGTATTTCTGTTTGGTAAGAAGGTTTGTCTTGGCACGCTCCTCGGTCTTACGGATCTTGGCTGCCTTTTCCGCACAGGAAAGGACGATCTTCAGTGTTTCCAGATTTCGGTCAAAAAACAGTACCAGCTGTTCTCCTGCTACCTTACCGGTGGCTCTGGATGCGTCCTGGTTATCCAGCTTGGTCTTGGTCTGTCCCTCAAAGCGGGGTGCCGGATGCTTGATGGAGACTACAGCAGTCATTCCGTTTCGGATATCTGCACCTGTAAAATTGGGGTCTTTATCCTTCAGTACACCGATCTCACGTGCATAGGTGTTCATTACCGTTGTGAAGGTAGTCTTAAATCCGGTCAGATGAGTTCCTCCCTCTGCATTGTAGATATTATTGCAGAATCCTAGAACGTTCTCACGGAACTCATTGGTAAACTGAAAAGCAACTTCCACCTGGATTCCGTCTGCCTCTCCTTTAAAATAAACCGGATCATGGAGAGACTGTGCATTCTTGTTAAGGTCACGGATAAAGCCTACGATCCCCTCCGGCTCATGATACTCGATATCCTCAGGAGTGTCCCCTCTTCGATCCTCAAAATGGATGGTAAGCTCCGGATTCAGATAGGCAGTCTCATGAAGACGGCTCTTTACATCTGCTGCTCCGAATCTTGTTTTCTCAAAAATCTCCGGATCCGGAAGGAAATTCACACAGGTTCCGGTACCTCTGGTCTTCCCTAATTTGGGGAGAAGTCCTGCTTCCAGTTCAATGGTAGGGATTCCTCTCTCATAGTGGTCATGATGTATATAACCATCACGACTGATCTTAATATCCAGATACGTAGATAATGCGTTCACTACGGAAGAACCTACACCATGAAGTCCGCCGCTTGTCTTATATGCGGAATTGTCAAACTTACCGCCTGCATGAAGGGTTGTAAAAACAAGACGCTCCGCAGATATTCCCTTGGCATGCATATCCACCGGGATCCCTCGTCCATTATCTTCTACTGTACAGGAACCGTCCTTCTCAAGAACTACATGGATACGGCTGCAGTACCCTGCAAGGTGCTCATCCACCGCATTGTCTACGATCTCATATATCAGATGGTTCAGTCCCTTTCTGGATACGCTTCCGATATACATACCGGGGCGCTTTCGCACGGCCTCGAGGCCCTCCAGGACAGAGATACTGCCCGCATCATAAGTGTCTTTTTTTGCCATTCCACTGATTCCTTTCTTTTTATACTCGAACGTTTGTTTGTATTATACTCAAAATATATGTACTTGTAAAGTCCACATGATCATCTTTTCTCTGCAATTTTTCCAAAAGATACGCGTGGCAGTTCAAGGAACCGGTCTTCCGAAAAATCGCTTTCTTCAGCCGCCACAGCCTATCTATTCTATCAAAAGTATCTGTAAACTTCAAGCAATTTGTGTCTGCCAGAATACAACAGGCGGAAACCCCTGCTTTTTATGAAAGCATGTTTTCCGCCTGTTTCTGATCATTTCAGGAAATTTTTTCCAGAAGCTTCTCCTCGCACAGGGGCCTGGAAAAATAATATCCCTGTATCATATCCACACCCCATTTTTCCAGAAGCTTTACCTCCTTTTCGGTCTCAGCGCCTTCTGCGATCACCTTATATCCCATATGCTGCAGGATCATGACAATGCTGCGATAAAAGGTAGCCGTCTGAGGATCGCTGCTGACCCCGGACAAAAGAGAACGGTCCATTTTTACTGCTGAAAACGGGATGCGAAGAACTGCGTTCAGATTTGCATAACCGGAACCGAAATCATCCAGGCACATGTGGATCCCCACTTCTGCAAAATCATCAATGGCTGTGCAGAAGCTTTCGCTGTATTCGGTTGCCACGTTTTCCGTGATCTCAAACTGAAAATATCCCGGATCTAATCCATACCCCTGTATGATCCCGATAAGCACATGGCTGTATCCGGGTTTCATCAGTTCGGAAGGAGAAAGATTGAATTTCACATTCCGGATCTTCTTCATGATATATTCATGTTCTTTTATAAAACGGCAGACCTTGTGAAGCTGAAGACATCCCACTGCAGAGATCATTCCCTGTTTTTCCGCGATCCCGATAAACACATCCGGCGGGATCATTCCCAGAGCAGGATGTTTCAGCCGGCTCAGTGCCTCCAGAGTAATAAAATCCTGGTTTTTTATAGAATATACCGGCTGATAATATACTTCAAACAGATCCTCTTTCACAGCCTTCTGAAGAAAATGCTCCACTTCCTGTTCATAGCGAAAGCCCTCCAGGATCTTGCTGTCCGACTGGATCAGGACCGTATCCTGACGGTTCTGTATCAGAGAGATCATATATTCAATATAAGAAAGAATACTATCCTCTTTTTCCAGTTTTTCCGCATTCATGATCCCGCAGATTGCAGCATGGAACGACACCTTTTCGTTTTCGATAAAAAACGGCTTTTTCAGAAATTCTTCTATGCCATCTCTGGCTTTTTCATAATCTGTCAGCGAGTCCAGCACTGCCAGAAAGCAATTGCCTGTGATACGAAAGATCTGCACTGAATCCGTGATCTCCCGAAATCCCTTCGCTGCCCGGATCAGCAGCTGATCTCCCACTCTGGTACCGTAGATCCGGTTGATCTGCTTCATATTGCGGGCATCCACAGCAAGCAGATGAAAGCTTTCTTTTCGATAGAGCTTTTCTCCGATCCATTTGTCAAAATACTGTTTGTCAAATAAACCTGTCATACTGTCCGTATATTCACCTGGATTGTTCATAGTAAGATAGATCAGCCAAAGTCCTACAGAAAGTCCGAAGCCGGTAAGCAGTATTCTTTCCGCGGCAATCTGGAGAAACAGGCAGGCTGCTTCGATAAACCAAAATCTCCATATGGTGCGCCGTATTTCTTTTTCTGCTGTTTTTCCATAAAGTAACATAAATGCAACGATCACCAGCATAAAAAAGAATACATATCCATAGAGCAGAAAATGAAAACTTCCCCGGATAAATCTACCTTCCTGGTCAAAATAAAAAAGCCATCCCGTCCGTAAGTTTGCTGTAACTGCCAGCAGCATTGCAGCTGGCAGGACCACCCAACCGGTTTTCAGCCATTTATATTTCTCCTTCTGTCTTCCGGTGATGATCCGAATGTAGCAGAAAAGCCCGTAGGTAAGTATGACATCACAGAAATAATAGAGCGTCAGGACCAGCGCTGACATTCTGCAGCCTTCGCTGCTGCCGCCTCCCGCGATCACCGCACTCAGCATATCCAGCAGCACGTAAACGCCGCTGAAAGCCAGAAAACATACAAAATTCCTGTTTTCCGCATTGTTCAGTCTTTTATGAGAAAAATAATGTATCGCGATCATCGTCACCAAAACAAGGGATGTGATCTGAAAACAGTTAATATACTCCATTTTTCAAATCCCCCTTCTTTTTGTTCTCATAAAGCTTCCTGTCTGCCTCATATTTCCATTCTCCCATGGATTTCAGAGAGCCATCCTTATTTCGCAGATGGCTGCATCCCAGGGACAACGAAAAACGGTGTCTGCATCCTCTCCCGATATTCCGGAGTTCTTCTTTCAGGCGTTCCGACCAGAATTCGTCCGGTACTTCCGGATCATAGACCAGAACCGCAAATTCATCCCCGCCGATGCGGTAGCAGGTTCCTTTTTCCCGGAAAACGTTCTCCACACATCTGGCCGAGATCACCACCATCTCGTCTCCTGCAGCCCGTCCGTATTCTTCGTTGATCACGCGAAGCTGATCGATATCGATATACATAAGAAGGATATCCCGGTATCTGCCCATATCTGCGGAAATACTTTCCAGTTTTTTCTCAAAATTGGCTCTCGTCTCAAGTCCTGTCATCCCATCCTCTCTGGACAGTCGTTCGTAAGCCTGGGATTCCAGACGGTAACGGACGTTGTCTGCCATCATCATGACTGCGTCTGCAATGACCAGCACAAGAAACACAAGATTTCCCAATTCAAAAATGGATCCATAGTAGGAAATCTCGAACAGCCAGTACAGGATCAGCGCTATGATACCGCTTGCTCCCACGATGATATATGCAATGAGAAGCAGATGTATCTCACGCTGTTTATGCTTCCGGTACTCCCGGATCAGAAGTACCGCTGATATCAGGACCCACACAACCAGCAGGATATGTGTTACAAACAACATATCCTTAAATTCAAAGGCTCCCAGGATCACCAGAACTCCCTGTAAAACAGCATTCAGATAAAATGTAAAGATTCCAAGATCCAGGAGCCTGTATTTTTTCATGTTTCCGATATTCTGCAAAAAACGCAGCATCGGAACTGCCAGCAGCATGAACATATAAAAAGAAATGAGACATAATACTTCGGGGCATCTGCTGTAGCTTTGTGCCAGTGATGAGTCCGTCACCAGCCAGATACTGCACATCATAAGGAACAGTGCCACATCCCGGAACCGTCTGTCCGGCATCTGCCTTATTCTCATATAGATGCAGATGCACAGGGCGATCATACTTAATACGATCATGATCGTTGCCGCCCCTAAAGGAATGGCTGCTTTTCTGATCTGATACCAGGCTATTGCACTTCCGGTTCCTATGCATACCGGCTCTATAACATATTTTCCTCTCTGAGGCGCAGAATAGCTGAACGTCAGGACTTTTCCCTCTGTGTCATTACCCAGAGCGGCGATGCACTGCACCTTGGAACGCATCTGCACATTTTTGGAAAACATGGCCTCCTTATATTCATACAGGATCTTTCCATTCAGGCGTATCACCAGATCGTACTGGGCTCCTGTAGAAACCACGGTCATCCCTCTGCTTTCCGCTCCCAGACTTTCATTGTACAGGATCAGCTTTTCACCTGTTTTTGCCGGAATTTCCGCAGGCAGGGTGATCTCCTGTTTTTTTCCGTCTTTTATGTAGTACCATCCTTTGTTAAGAAGCTGTACACTGTCCTGCTTCTGGATCAGCCCCCCTGTGTGGATCGCCGCAAAGATCGCGCCAAAAACCAGCAGTACCACAACAAAAAGAAAGGATTCTCCCTTCCATATCAAACTTTTCTTTTTTCTGTAATCCATACTCTTCCTCTTTATATTTTTTTATTCCATTTCATTTTGTATCTATCATATCATCAATAGATTTTTCCGTCAAAAAAATTATCAAAAAACAGGGTGAAAATTTTTTTCAAAAAAAGAAAAAAAGTGCTTGCATTTTGTAAAAAAGTATTATATACTAACGAAGTCGGTTGCGGGAAACAACAGAAATCAAGAGCAAACGACACAAATGAATATGGCCAGTTGGTCAAGGGGTTAAGACGCCGCCCTCTCACGGCGGAAACACGGGTTCGATTCCCGTACTGGCTATCAACTGAAAGCAGTTAGGATTTTTATTCTGACTGCTTTTTTGTGATTGTTATACTTCACTTTTTCCTGTTATTGCTTTCAAACTTTGCTCTGAACATTGCATATAAAAATTTCGTTCTTCCTGTTTATCTGTTTTCTGTATTTTCACATATATTATTTTGCATTTCTTTCTCTTCTGTTTTATAATTTCCCCTGAAAATACTTAAGCCTGCAAATAAAAAGTCAAGGCTAAATTGAAAGAACATTGCTACGAAAATAA